>CAZGPW010000169.1:0-9756 GCA_964527535.1 uncultured Bacteroidales bacterium | reverse complement strand
GCACTCGGCATAGCTCAAGCAAGCTTGGCTCTGCCCTCGTTGGCACAACATTTTAGGAGCGGTAGCGAACTAAAATTACACAATTGAACACATATCGGTATGAAACAGGATGAGCAAGATTATATCAGTTTGACAGACATGGTTAGAGGCGAGGAAGGTTCTGACCACATTCGCAACTGGATGAGAAATCGTAATACTGTTGAATTTTTGGGGCTTTGGGAAACTTTAAATAACCCGAACTTTAAACCTGTCGAATTCGACACCTTTAGAAAACAAGCTGGATTAAATAGCTTTAACCTGACCCCAAAAAAATGGATTGATGCTACCAATGCGATTGGACTAATTTCAAAATCAGGCAGATACGGTGGTACTTATGCCCACAAGGATTTGGCATTTGAGTTTGGTTCCTGGATTAGTCCAATGTTCAAATTATTGCTGATTAAGGAGTATCAAAGATTAAAAGAGATTGAAAGCAACCAATATAATCTTGAATGGAATGTAAAGCGAATTTTAACAAAAACCAATTATCAAATTCATACGGATGCGGTTAAAGATTGTATTGTACCAGAGAAAAACTATGATAAAGATAAAGAATGGTTGGTTTACGCTGAAGAAGCAGATTTATTAAATGTTGCGTTGTTCAAATGTACAGCGAAAGATTGGCGCGAAGCAAATCCTGATAAAGCAAAGAAAGGATTGAATATTCGTGATTTTGCAAGTATCAATGAGCTTGTTGTACTTGCGAACCTGGAAAATCTTAACTCCATCTTAATTCGCAACCAAATAGATAAAGCTGAAAGATACCGACAATTAAGAGATATTGTACAAGTTCAATTAAAATCACTTGATGAAAAGAACTTTATGAAAGCATTGAAAAAAGTATCAGATGATATTTATATAGACAAAAAGAAGAAACTGAAATAAACAACGAAACGGCAACACATGGTATAGTGCATGCGGGTTTTAGTGGTTTTCGGGCGTTTGTGGCTCGTAAAAAAGTCGGGTTTAAACTGATAGGAAATCGCTTCGTATTCACGCACGACACCATACCATGGGAACGTTTTGGTTATGCTTCCCCCTCAAAACATTTGCCTGATACAGCAACATTTATCAGTGAAATAACGCTTTTGTTTTGTGCAAATAAAAAAAGCAGCCAATCCTAAAAACTTCTGAATTGACTGCTATCTCTTGTAGCGAGAGTCGGGATTAGCTTCGCTGATCCCAAATGGGGGCAAAAAGAAACCCCACCAATCGGTTGATTGGTGGGGTTTTGCTTTTGTAGCGAGAGAGGGATTCGAACCCTCCACCTCATGATTATGAATCATGCGCTCTAACCAACTGAGCTACCTCGCCTTTTATTTATTATCATTCTTCTTATTTGTTTATTTTCCACCTTCCCGGAATTAATCGGGACGCTCCCCGCTTCATTCTTTTCAAACGGGCTGCAAATATAATTATCCGTTTTTTTATTGCAAAATTCTTGGTGGATAATTTTATTTTTTCTATTTTGCTGAAAAATAAAACATACAGAGCATGGAAAAGAACATTAAGTATGAACTGGAATACACGATGAACACAACCCCTAAAGTTCTGTATAGCCGTCTGGCTACAGCAAGCGGATTGTCTGAGTGGTTTGCTGATGATGTCAAAATTCATGGGGATGACATTTTTACTTTTTTTTGGGAAGGAAGTGAACAACAGGCAAAATTGCTTGAACGCAAAAAAAATGAAAGTGTAAAATTTAAATGGCTTGATGATAAAGAAAATGATTATTATTTTGAATTCAGGTTATCTCAGGAGGAATTAACCGGGGACCTTGCCCTGATTATTACAGATTTTGCTGATGATGAAGATGAAAAAACCGATAACATTGAACTCTGGGATACACAAATTCAAGATTTAAGGCGTATTTTGGGATTGTAATAAATCATTTGGATTATACAATAAACTTGCTTAAAAAAACATTATTTTTGCAGTTAATAAATATAATTGTCCTTGAATAAACTGCAGAAATACATCACCACATCTTTTATCGGCCCGCTGATAATTACTTTTTTGTTATCTACTTTCATGCTTCTGATGCAATTTCTTTGGAAGTATATTGACGATCTGGTGGGGAAAGACCTTGAATGGCATGTCATTGCTGAATTGTTGTTGTATGCCTCAGCAACGCTTGTTCCTATGGCTCTGCCACTGGCAATATTGCTTTCTTCACTTATGTTGTTTGGCAATATGGGTGAAAATTATGAATTATTTGCGTTAAAATCCAGTGGTATATCCTTATATCGCATCATGAAACCACTTATTGTGCTTGTTTTTATAATCAGCATCGGGGCTTTTTATTTTTCAAATAACATTTTACCATACACCAACCTTAAAATGCGGACCTTACTGCATGACGTAAGAAATCAAAGGCCGGAAATCAGCCTGCAGGAAGGAATCTTTACAGATGCCATTGACAATTTCAGCATTAAGGTAAGAAAAAAAGATAAAAAAGACAACACTTTACACGATATCCTGATTTATGACCACCGGGACAAACATTCAGAAGCCAGTGTTATTACAGCAGATCACGGTACTCTTAAGGTTACACCTGACAAATCTTATATTATTTTTACCCTGTATGACGGGTATTATTACGATAACGTTTCAGGCCACAAAAAGGGCAGGCGTTCAAGAAGATTCCCTTACCAGGTTACAAATTTTAAGAAGAAGACCATTTATCTGGAAACTGAAGGGTTTGGCCTTAACCGTAGCGATGAAGATTTGTTTAAGGATAATTTCGAGATGCTTTCCCTTAGTCAATTAGAAAACTCTATGGATTCCCTGGGATATGATTTGATTCGACGAAAACAGGTTGTTGGAACCAACCTTATGAAATACTCGCTCTTCAGGGGACTGAGAGCTCATGAACCAAACAAAAACGTTGTACATCATGAAACTTCACATATCATCCTGAAAGGAACCCGCATAATGGACAGTGTGAAAAATGTGTCAATCGACAGTGCATCACAACAAAAACAAGATGCACAAGCTTCTAATGATAATTCCCAAAACCAGCAAACGGCCAGGGCAGAAAAAGAAACAAAAGAAACAAAAGAAACAAATGAGATGCTTCAAAAGCCAAAACATAAAGCCAAAAAAGACCAGGCCAAAATAGATGAAAAGGAAACATTAAACCTGAGTTTTCCTTATGCTGCAATTGATACCGTGGATAAATCAAAGATAGAAACAATCAATATTGACAGTCTGTACAATGAATTATCAACCATTGAACGCAACCGCATGACCAATTTTGCACAAAATCATGCACGTTCCACACAAACATATATTTACTATGCCGAAAAAGAAATCAAAGGAAGCCGTAGATGGATAACGCGGCACGAAATTGAATGGCACAAAAAATTTGTGTTGTCGGTTTCATGCCTTGTGTTGTTTTTTATCGGAGCACCGCTGGGAGCCATCATTCGCAAAGGTGGGTTTGGTATGCCTGTCGTTATTTCAGTCCTGCTTTTTATTATTTATTTTATCATTTCCATGTTCAGCGAAAAAATGGTACGCGGCGATATTCTTCCACCTGAGATAGGCATGTGGTTGTCAACTTATATCCTGCTTCCGGTTGGTTTTGTACTTACCATTAAAGCTGCCAACGATTCAATGAACGTCAGGCCTGAAACCTATGATCTCATTATTAACAAGCTTCGTGCTTTGTTCAAACGAAAACGCCGGAAACCTAAAAGAAATGCGTAAGTTTTCTTATCTTGCAACAATTTTGAAGGCATATTACAAATGAAAATTCTATTTCTTGCAAATAAAGTTCCCTGGCCGCTTAAAGACGGTGGTGCTATTGGTACCTTTAACCTTGCTTATGGCCTTCATCTGAATAACTGTGATGTTTCTATCCTTGCAATGAACACATCAAAACACACGGTAAGTGCACAAGACATCCCATCGGATATACGTAAAAACCTGAAAATCGATGCGATAAATATCAATACCGACATCCGTTTTTCTATCCTGATTAAAAACTTGTTATTTTCACGCAAACCCTATATTGCCGAACGTTTTGAAAGTGACAAATTCAAAGAAAAACTTAAAGAGTACCTGCAAACAAAAGATTTTGATATTATCATCCTTGAAATATTGTACATGGGGAGTTACATTCCTGTGATCCGGCAGTATTCTGATGCCCATATCAGCTTCCATGCCCCTAACATTGAACATGAAATATGGCAACGCATTGCCAACAACGAAAAAAATCCCGTTAAAAAAGTGTATCTTAAGCTGTTATCGAAACGCATCAGACGCATGGAGTCAGTATTGATGAATACATACGACTCCCTTGTTCCTGTTTCTGAAACCAATGCAGCCACTTACAGGCAAATGGGTGTAAATGTCCCGGTGTTTGTTGCCAACATTGGCGTTTTCTTTGATAAAATAGATGCTTACCTCAGAAACTATAACACCAACGAAGAGTTGGCTTTTGCCCATATCGGTGCCCTTGACTGGATACCTAACCTTGAAGGGTTAACATGGTTCTTAACCAGGGTTTGGCCGTATGTACATCAACAATGTCCGGATGCTAAATTCTATATTGCAGGCCGTAATGCGCCGGAAAAAATTCTGGACATCTGCAATAAGCCCGGGGTGGTGTATCTTGGTGAAGTCCCTGATGCCTATGAATTTATTTTATCAAAAAGCATAATGGTTGTTCCCCTGCTTAGTGGCAGTGGAATGCGGGTAAAAATTATCGAAAGCCTTGCGCTCAGAAAAGCCATTGTAAGTACATCGGTTGGAGCTGAGGGGATTAATCTGGTCAACAATACACACATCAGGATTGAAGACAGCCCGGAAGATTTTGCCTCGGCATGTGTGGAATTGTGTAACGATAAAAACAAACGCAATTTACTGGGCGAGAGAGGAAATAAAATGGTCAGGGATCGTTATGACAACCTGAAAATCTGTCGTGCATTAAAAACATTTTACAAGGATATATTGAAATGATCATATTGCAAGTTATATTGTTTATTTCTGTGATTGGAATTTTACATTCCTACCTGTTTTTTCCGATGTTGTTGAAATGGAAAGCACGGGGAAAATCCCTGGGTGGTGAAACATACACGGAAAAATCCAGCCTGCCATCGGTATCTATAATCATAGCAGCCTACAATGAGGAAGCGGTGATTGAAGAAAAAGTAAACAGCATTTATAAAAACGATTACCCGGCAGATAAAATTGAAGTGCTTATCGGTTCGGATAATTCCTCTGACAATACAAATGATATTTGCCGGAGATTAGCGGAGAAATTCGATAACTTGCAATTTATACCATTTAAACAGCGTCAGGGGAAAATTCAAATCATCAATAAACTCGAAAAACATGCCACAGGTTCCATACTGATATTCACAGATGCCAATGTTATGTTTGATAACACCACCATTTTTGAGCTGGTAAAATATTTTAAAAACGATGACATCGGACTGGTTGATTCCCAGATGATCAATACAGGCTTGAAAAAAGAAGGCATCAGTTTCCAGGAAAAGTCCTACATATCCAGGGAAGTCTATATCAAACACAGGGAAGGCCTGTTGTGGGGAAGCATGATGGGGCCGTTCGGAGGATGCTATGCCATCAGAAAAAAACTGTACCGGGAGGTTCCCGTCAATTACCTTGTGGATGATTTTTACATCTGCATGAATGCCCTGCAACAAGGGAAAAAATGCATCAATAACCTGAACGCAAAAGTGTACGAAGATGTATCAAACAACCTTGGCGATGAATTCCGCCGTAAAGTCAGAATTGCAACAGGGGATTTTCAAAATTTGAAACATTTCAGCAACATGTTATGGCCTCCGTGGATTCCTACTGCCTTTTGTTTTTGGTCTCACAAAGCTTTGCGGTGGTTAGGGCCGTTTTTTCTTATCCTCATTATCATCAGCCTTGGCATATTGGCTTTTCATTATAAATTTTACCTTATACTGGCAATAATTACACTGTTAATATTTTCTTTACCATTTTTTGACTATTTACTTAAGAAATTTAAGATTCATAATGTAATTTTGCGTTTTGCAACCCATTTTTTCACCATGAACCTGGCATTATTAACCGGGTTTTTAAGAACATTAAAAGGAGTAAACACAAATGTCTGGCAACCAACAAAACGACATCAGTAAACAACTAAACAACATTCCTGAAGCTATTGAAGCCATCAGAAAGGGCGAGATCATCATTGTTGTTGACGATTATGACCGCGAAAATGAAGGCGATTTTATCGTTGCTGCTCAAAAGGTCACGCCCGAAGTTGTTAATTTTATGGCCAAACACGGCCGGGGATTAATATGCGCCCCACTGACCGAAGAACGCTGCGAAGAGCTGAACCTGGAATTGATGGTGGGTAAAAACACCAGCTTGCACGAAACGCCGTTTACCGTATCCGTGGATCTGATAGGCAAAGGCTGCACAACGGGTATTTCGGCCAGCGACAGGGCAAAAACCATCAATGCACTGGTAGATCACAGTATCAAACCCACAGACCTGGGGCGTCCCGGCCATATTTTTCCTCTGAAAGCCAAAAACAATGGTGTGCTCCGCAGGGCTGGCCACACCGAGGCAAGTGTTGATCTGGCCAAACTGGCAGGCTTAACACCCGGTGGAGCGCTTGTGGAAATCATGAATGATGATGGCACCATGGCCAGATTACCACAACTGATCAAAATTGCTGAAAAGTTTAACCTGAAAATTATTGCCATCAAAGACCTCATTGCCTACAGGCTGGAAAATGAATCCCTGATTGAAAGAGGCACCAGGGTGCACTTGCCAACTGATTACGGTATGTTTGATTTGATACCTTTCAGGCAAACCTCAAACGGGCAGGAACACATCGCGTTGATAAAAGGCGAATGGACAGAAAAAGACGATGTCCTTGTCAGGGTTCACTCATCCTGTATTACAGGGGATATCTTTGGGTCACAGCGTTGTGATTGCGGGGATCAATTGCATGAATCCATGCTTATGATCGAACAAGAAGGCAGGGGAGTTGTTATATATATGAACCAGGAAGGCCGGGGCATTGGCCTGATGTCAAAAATTGAAGCTTATAAATTGCAGGAAGAAGGCATGGATACAGTAGAAGCGAACATACATCTGGGGTATAATGAAGATGAACGTGATTATGGTGTGGGTGCGCAGATCATCAGGAGCCTGGGGCTTAAAAATATCCGCCTGCTCACCAACAATCCGGTAAAACGTGCAGGGCTTAAAGGTTATGGTATTCATATTGTCGAAAACGTGCCCATTGAGATTCAGGCAAACAAATACAATTATCAATACCTGAAAACAAAACGTGATCGCATGGGACATGATCTGCACTTTTTGGATAAAAAAACAAATAAAAAGAAATAAAATATGCTCAACATTGTTTTTATGGGAACGCCGGAGTTTGCTGTTCCTTCACTTGACATACTGAATATTAACCATAACATCACAGCGGTTGTTACGGCACCGGATAAACCTGCAGGCAGAGGCAAAAAACTGCGGCAATCCGCTGTGAAAAAATTTGCATTGTCCCATCAATTAAAATGCCTGCAACCCACAAACCTCAAAGACCCTGACTTTATCAACACGTTGAAGTCCTTAGAACCGGATTTGATCGTGGTGGTGGCATTTCGCATGTTACCTGAAGCCGTATGGAAAATCCCGCCCCTGGGGGCCATCAATTTGCACGCTTCGCTTCTTCCTCAATACCGGGGTGCAGCTCCCATTAATCATGCCATCATTAATGGAGAATCCGGCACAGGGCTTACCACGTTTTTTATCAACGAAAATATTGATACCGGCAAAATATTGCTTCAGAAACCTGTTAAAATCAGCAAATCAGATACAGCAGGGTCATTACATGACAAACTTATGAAAAAAGGGGCAGAACTGGTGCTTAAAACCGTAAATGACATTGAGAACAAAGTTGCAAAACCAACGGAGCAACGCATCGTTCC
This sequence comes from uncultured Bacteroidales bacterium, assembly GCA_964527535.1. Taxonomy (GTDB): domain Bacteria; phylum Bacteroidota; class Bacteroidia; order Bacteroidales; family ML635J-15; genus JAQIBY01. The sequence continues at coordinate 1,765 of CAZGPW010000169.1, read as the reverse complement.
CCGCCTTAAACCTGCTCCCAAATTACTGAAAAGAGATTGTCAGGTTAACTGGAACGACAAAGCTGAAAACATATACAATTTTATCCGGGGCTTAAGTCCGTACCCAACAGCATGGACAAAAATGAAACTGAACGACAAATCCATCCGGCTAAAAATATACGATGTTCAATTTGATGTAGCCTCGCATAAGTTTCCACCCGGAACAATACACCCTTCTGAACAAGGGGGATTTGCCATTGCTGTAAAGGATGGGTTTGTAAAACCAGGTACTATCCAGCCAGAAAGCAAACAGGCAATGAATGCAGAAGATTTTATGCGGGGATATGATATTGACAATTCAACATTTTTATTACCAACATCATAATTGTCATTAATATTATGGTTCTACTGTAATTTTAATGGGTTGTGATTAGCCGACTGCTTACCTAATCCTTTTGTGTAATACCGGTAAGTTTCAATTCTGAAGTCGGAAGACCGACGACCGGAGCCGGAAGAAGTATTCATAGCTCCTGACTTCCGGTTCCCGACAACATTACACCTAACTTTTTAGCTTTTGATATTCCTGGTTTTCCACTGCCTGTCCGGCTTTTTGACGGAAAGTTTGCAGTAGAACCAATTTTATACTTGAAAACACAGTTCCACACAGAATTTAACGTTAAATTAAGGATTTTCTTCCTGAATTATTTGGTTAAAATTAGAGATTTTACAATATTTGCCATCGCAATGGCGTTATAATTATGTTTTCACGCCAAAGTGAGAGCAATAGTTGTAATGGTTAAGTTAGTTTTAATTGGTTTTCCAGGCATCTCTACTACTTCAGAGGTGCCTGGTTTTTTTAGGTTCATCCGGTTAATGCGTAGGTTTGCAACTTTTCAATATCTTCCAGTATGCCTTTCATGTTAGTTGTACTTATTGTGGAAAAAAATCCCGAAGGCGATGTGCTGAGCGATGCCGAAGCAGATTGAACATAAATAGCCCTGAATGAAATTCGGGGTATAATATACAGGCACCACATCAACCCCGAAGCGGGTTGAATGTTATTAGGGCTTTGATATTACATAATTTTTGGTACTGCCCTGCAAATATAAGCGTATTCAGGATTAAAAAAAATGTGCAAACCCGTGGCAGTATTACCATTGCACAACTATCAATTTTTTTGAAAGAGTCAATTCTTTAATAGACAATTTGACATGTTTTCACACGATTAGTGGGAGAACCGAAAATTTTTTAGATTTAAAAAATTTAGGCCACTCATAAATTTACCTACGCATTAACCGGATGAACCTTTTTTTATTCCCTTAAATCCGTATTTTGTGGATTTAAGGGAATAAAAGTGATTGAAGAATTATTGATGTACATCCGGTTAATTTCAGCGAATACCTATTGGCAGGCAGGTGTGTTTTCCAAACCGGCGCAGCATACATGTTTCATTGGCTACTTTTTAAAAATAAGCCAATTAATTAACATTATTTTAATTGATACCATAAAACATTTTGGCAATTTTTCAGTTATATAAGTGGCTAACAACATGAGCGCTTGCTCAACATTAGCAATAATGGTTAGTTAGTTTAATTGGTTTTTCCAGGCACCCACGTGGTGCCTGGTTTTTTTTCAGCAGGCCTTATTTAATTGGTTCTACTGCCAATTTAATGGGTAAAGCTTTAACCCACCATGAAAAAATATTTTCGACTTAACCATCATATTTGGCTTGACATGACACTATATGATTTTTATTGCTAATCCTATGTGAATTCCTATGTGTTCT
>CAZGPW010000168.1:0-3482 GCA_964527535.1 uncultured Bacteroidales bacterium | reverse complement strand
TTTACACCAAATGTAAGAAATCTTTCTTTTGCCTCAAAAATTATTTATGTACAATGCCCAGGTATCCAGGTGGAAAATGACTTTTGTCCAACACCAGTGCTTCTGCAAATTGACGGTAAATTGTCAGGGCTAAAGCCCTTTTGTTTTTGTTCTGTTTCACCCCGCCCTGATGGACGGAGTTAAACATTCACTGCTTTGGTGACCGTATAACCTGAAAGGGGGAAGTTTAATCATTATCCCCTGTTGTTGTTGTTGTTATGCAATCTGATGGTCAGGGGTAAAGCCACTCTGAATGCCTGCAAACCACTGAGCAGAAAGTTTACCGCAAATCAATAATAATGTAATGCCAGAAAGTATGTATTTTGTCTTTTTCATATTTACTGTGTTTTTGTGTTAATCATTATTGTATTTATTTTGAACGATACCCCGAGCGATAATCCGTATCCGTAATGTTTCAAATCAGACTCATAAAAATATTGCGCATTGGAAAATTCATTCAAGCTATATGTAAACTGTAGTTTTGAAAATAAAGCTATTTTTTCTTTAACCCTGTATTGAAAATAGAGGCCGCCATGGACAGGCAAGTCATATTCGGGTAATACAGTGTATTTATTTTCTTCACCTTCATCCACTTTATTTGAATTTTCATCATAAAGGGTATAATTATGCTTTGCTTGTATCAATCTTGAAGCCGCAATGCCAAGGTAAGGGGTTGCCGAAAACTTATCGCCGAATGCATATCCAATGCTCACGGGCAAACTGATGTAATTATAAGCAAAATTGTATTCCGACGTACCGTTATATGGCTCTAAATCATCATTGTATGACTGATATTCAAAATCAAAAGCAAAGCCTTTCTGAACATAAAGCAGGTCAATCATGAGTGTTATATTGTTCTCAAATTTCAGATGATAATGTATTCCACCATGAAATCCGGGGTTATAACCGGTTTTATTAAAAAAGGCTGAAGAATGACACACGTTGGTCATGCTCCCGCCAGCCTGTACACCAATTTTATGGGTCTGGGAATTTACGTTCAATGCAAGGCAAGTAAAAATTGCAAGCACAACATTTTTTATTGATTTCTGATAATGCATAGCTTTTTAGTTTCGTTTGAGTTTATAATCATCTCCATCTTTTGTTTTATAGCGGATGATGCCGTGTTTCAGGGAATACCATAACTCTCTTATTTGCGGGTTATGGTGATATACTCTGCCATAATATTCCTGAATGGTATCAAATCCGAGTTTGTAAACATCATCATACACATACCCGGCTTGATTGTATGATTCAAATTCATCAAAATAATATAAATATTCAGGAATATCAACAGAATTATCATATATTAAGGTTTTTTCAATTTGTATTTTTACTGTAAAAATGGAAGTATCGGTCAATGGGCTGTTATAATCAAGAAAACAATATTCTTCATTGTAATTGTCTGATGTTTTCCATCTGTAATCTTTATTAAAAACCAAACTATCACAATTATCATTGCTTGAATTTCGAAAAACTACCGTGTCCCCATTCTCCCAGACAGGTCTTGCGTAATCAGGAATATATGAAGTATCCTCGCAGGAAACAGTGCTAAATAATACGATAATGCCAATTAGTAAACAGCTTATTTTAGTTTTCATGATGTTGCAATTTGTAAATGTCACCATTTTGTTTTTCGTACCTTATTATGCCATAGGAATCTGAGTATAGTAGTTTTTTAATCAGCGGTTTGCTATACGTACTATCCGGATTGTGAGCCCCACCTGGTATTGTATCCTGATAATAAGCAATGACATTGGAGTACGTATTACCATTTTGTGTAATGGTTACTGGATTATCATCAGAAGATATGGTATAAAACCGGTATTCTGATTCTAACCAGGTTAGGTCATGAGCACCTCCAATTCCAACTGAAAAAACCAAACTATCCATCATGCCATTGCTCAAGGCGATGTAATAGTAATCAAGCTTTTCTTTGTAAGAACCACTGTGGTATTCTAAATCATGGTACATCCGTATGAGAAACGTGTCTGATTCAAGGTTTTGATTTACAAATACCAACGTATCATTGTTCTCAAAACATGGATGAGATAATTCATCAAACTCAATGTGTTGTCTTTCACAAGATGTCATTAAAACCATTAATGGCAGAACTGTAAAAATGACAAGCACAACATTTTTTATTGATTTTTGATAATGCATAGCTTTTTAGTTTTGTTTGAGTTTATAATCATCTCCATCTTTTGTTTTATAGCGTATGATACCGTGTTTTAGGGAATACCAGACTTTAGTGATGTTTACATTTTCAGTGGGATATAAATCATTGTTCTTTGAATTCAAACTATCAAGCACATAGATGTCTGTATATAAGTGACCATTCTGATTGTATGTTTTTGCTTCCTCTGTAGTATCAAACCATTTAAAATAATAGGATGTAAAATGCTCTATATTAATAGATTCATAAACTGATTTCGGATTGACACCCATTGTATAGATGTTTACTGAAAAATAACCAAACAAAAGACTATCATTTACCAGTTTATTATAAAACATATGACAATACTCATCATAACGATTATCAGTTGGTTCATATCCCCCATATTTTTTTATGTCAAAATATTCTATTTCCCCCATTGAATTTACAAATCCCAATGTGTCATCATCCTGAATTATGGGCATGCTTTTTTCCTGGATATCATAATGATCTTCACAGGATATCATTAAAGCCATTAATGGCAGAACTGTAAAAGTGACAAACACAACATATTTTATTGATTTCTGATAATGCATAGCTTTTTAGTTTCGTTTGAGTTTATAATCATCTCCATCTTTTGTTATGTAGCGGATGATGCCGTGTTTTTTGGAGTACCACACTTTCAAAACTTCCGGTCCGTTGTTTTCCGTATAACACCGGGAATCATAGATACTATCAAGCAAATAATTATCTGTATATATATATCCGTTTTGTGCGTAAGTAAATGGACTTCTTGAACTTAACAATACCTTAAAGTCATAACATGGTTCAGTGTATATTACACCATGCTCATATAATTTACTCTCCCAATTTCTGCCACAATAAATAAATATATCAAAGAATGAATTTACCAAGCTATCATTGACTTTCTTATCGTAATAAAAGTAACAATATTCCTCAAAGCTATTATCCCATTGTTCATGGTCGCAATGTTTTCTTATAAAAAAAGTATCGGTATTTGTTGAGGAATCTATAAAAACCAGGGTGTCACCATCTTCTAATATTGGCCTATTTTCTTCACTAATATTGTAATAAGTGGCTGTCTCACATGAGTTTAGTAATATAGCAATACCAAATACAAAAATAAATATCTTCATAACCATTATCATGTTTTTCATTATATTGGCATATCCTCTTGGTTATTTTACACCAAATGTAAGAAATCTTTCTTTTGCCTCAAAAATTATTTATGTACAATGCCCAGGTATCCAGGTGGAAAATGACTTTTGTC
>CAZGPW010000167.1:0-5449 GCA_964527535.1 uncultured Bacteroidales bacterium | reverse complement strand
ATGGGACTTTGGTGTTGATGCAACACCCCCAGATTTAACCGATGAAAATCCGACCGGCATTGTCTATAGTTCAGCCGGAACCAAAACAGTACAACTTGTCACAACAAATGTCATTACCAGTTGTACAGATACCATCAGAAAAACATTTACGATACACCAAACACCGGACGTAAGTTTTACCCACACAGATTCCTTATGCCTGAGCGGCACTTATGATTTTCAAAACACAGGTGCCACAGGTGAAGACTGGAATTATGCCTGGGATTTTGGAGAAACTGCCATTCCATCTACGGCCAATGCTGAAAATCCACAAGGCATACAATATACCACAAGCGGTAAAAAACACGTTAGCCTCGTCATCAGCAATGCACATTGTTCCAACACGGCTGAAGATTCATTGTACGTGCTGGAAACTCCCCGTGCTGATTTTACGAGCACAGCACCGCAATGTACAGGATTGCCTGTTGACTTTACCAACATTGGGGATTCTGTCAATGTCAGTTATGAATGGAGCTTTGATGAGGGTTCAACACCATCTACCAGCACAGATCAACATCCTGCAGATATAGTTTACGCTACTGCAGGCACAAAAGAAGTTACACTTATACTGACTAATAATACCACAGGATGTACAGATACGATGATGCACAGCATCAACATCAACCAAACACCGGATGTGAGTTTTACACACAATGCCCCGGTATGTGGCGATGCAGGCGTGAATTTCCAGAATACAGGCAGCACCGGAAGTAACTGGAGTTTTAGTTGGGATTTTGGAGAAAATGCCGTGCCTGAAAATTCAACATCCGAAAATCCAACCGGTATTATGTACACCAAAGGTGGAACCAAAACTGTTACATTCGGGATCACTGACGGAACATGTTCAAATACCATTTCACAGGATATTGAAATACATGATTACCCAACTGTGGATGCAGGATCAGATACAACCATCTGTGCCAACAGAAGTGTACAAATCGGCACACCTGAAATCAGCGGTTACTCCTATCAATGGTTCCCCACAAGTACACTTGATCAGGGAAACATTGCCCAACCGGTAGCCAGCCCTGAAGCACAAATTACCAATTACATTGTGCTGGTAACCGATGATGCAACCGGATGCCAGGCTACAGATACCATTGAAGTGACTATGTTGCCTCCTGCTGTTGCAGATGCAGGTACAGATGTTGAAATATGTTTTGGAGATAGTATTCAGATTGGAACAGCCCTGATAGAAGGTCAGTCCTATTATTGGACACCTCAAAATGGCATGGCAAACATCAATAAGCCAAACCCCATTGTAAAACCTGAAGAAACAACCACTTATACAGTGCATACAACCTATGAGGGATGTGATACCGTAACGGATGACGTAGAAGTCATCGTTCACCCATTGCCTGATATCAATGCAACAGGCCCCAACAGCGAAGATACCGTTGAAATTGCCCGTGGAGAATCAACCCCGTTGGTTGCAACAGGCGGTGTACAATATGAATGGGTGCCTCCATTCTCACTGAACAATTCCTGGATTTATAACCCCATTGCTACACCGGATTCATCAACCCTTTATACCGTAACAGGAACCGATGTATTTGGTTGCGTAAACGATGATGATGTGTATGTGCTGGTCAGAACACCCGGATTTTATATCCCCTCCGCATTTACACCGAACGGCGATAGCAGAAACGATATCTTCTATATCCGTGTTAAAGGCACGAAAGATTTTGAGCTGAATATTATGAGTCGCAGCGGCGATCTCCTGTATCACTCATCAAATCCACATGAAGGATGGGATGGTACTGTACAGGGAACAGGTGAAAAGGTTCCCGCCGGGGCGTATGTATATCATACAAAAGGCGAATTCAGCGACGGTGAAAAATTCAACGAATCAGGAATTGTTAACTTAATTCGATAAATAAATAAAATCAATAATAATGAAAACAAATCAGAAAAATACACGCGTTATGAAAAAAATACAATTAGTCATTCTCGGTTTGATCATCAGTTGGGCAGCATTTTCTCAGGATGTTAGACATTCTCAGCCTTATTCCGTACCCCTGAAACTAAATCCTGCCCTGATGGGGTCAGACAACAACATCAATGCAAAACTCAATTACCGTATGCAGATGCCAAGCATTGACAACGGTTATACAACCGCAGCCTTTACAGCCATGGCGCCTGTATATAAACAGGGAGATGGAAGCAAACTGGATGTCGGGGTGTATGCGATGAACGATGAGGCCGGTGCTTTTCATCACATCGAAGGCATGCTTGCTGTGAACTATAACCTCCGTCTCAGCGAAAGCGGACACTTTTTGAGCGCTTCCGTGTATGGAGGATTCAACCAGAAATTTCTCGATACCGATGGCCTCACCTTCGATGACCAATATGAAATCGGAAGTTTTGAAGCCACAAACCAAACCAGCGAAACCGTGATGCATGAGTCGATTTATTACATTGATGCCGGGTTTGGGTTGATGTGGTTTTACCAACCCAGGGAAGAAAGCAACATTAACGCATTTGCCGGGATTTCCGCTTTTCATGTAAATCAGCCGAACGAAAGTTATACCGAAGAAACCGGAACACTGTATGCTAAATACGCTTCCCAGGCAGGTATAAAAATCACGCCTGAAGGCAGTAAACTCACATTTACTCCAAACATCCTCGGTTCCACGCAGAACGGCCAAAATGAACTGGCTACCGGGGTTTACACCGATTATGCCATCAATGAAACCTTTAAAGCACGTATTGGAGCCTGGTACAGGGCGCAAAACACGCTTGCTTTTGTGGTGGGATTTGAGTTTATGCAGGTATATGTGGGTTACAGTTACGATTTGCCGAATTCCGCATTGAGCAACATGGTAAATGGTGCCAACACGCACGAAATCAGCTTGTCATACTATTTCAACACATCATCCGAAGAAAGTTATAAAATGTTTTAAAAAAACACATTCTTATGAAACCTCCATTGTTCAACCACCTGTCAGGGCTTCCATTATTAAAACTTACACAAACAGGTTATGGTATATCCTTCTATAATGGCCGACCTGACAGGTGGTTGCCTGGACAGGTTAAGGTAATGACCGTTGAAAATATAAAATATAAACATTATGAATAAAATAAGATATTTAATACCATTATTAGCCATTCTGTTATTGGTTATGCCTGCCAGGGCTCAGCTTAATACAGATGATACCCCAACTGTTACTGAACTGGTTGAAGATATTTTGCTCGGAGAAGGTGTGCAGGTTTACAACATAACTTCAACCGGGGCTAACCGGGCCATTGGTTCCTTTACAACCCTTCCGGCCACCTTTTCTGAGGTCCCAATGGATGGAGGTGTTATCATGTCAACAGGTGATATTGCCGATGCAGAAGGGCCTAATGATTCCGGTGGTACTTCCTCTAACAACTGGCAACCCGGGGATCCGGATATTTCAGCTATTCTTGGTGGCACAGCCACAAATGATGCTGCTGTAATAGAATTTGATTTTTATTCCCCGGCCGACACGGTAAGGTTTAATTATATATTTGCTTCCGAGGAGTACAGGGAATATGTATGTAATTTTAACGATGCCTTTGCCTTTTTGCTCACCGGCCCAAACCCTGCAGGTGGCAATTACAATAAGCATAACATTGCCCTTGTCCCGGGTACAAGCACCGAAGTAGCCATTAAAACCGTAAATAATGGTGACTCCAACAGCAGCTGCCCTGAAGAAAATTCAAATCAAATGTATTACGTTGATAATGGCGATGGAAGCACGCCCGTAGCAAATCCAAACGTGGAATTCGATGGATTAACCGATGTATTTACCGCGGTAGCCATTATAGAACCCTGTGAAGAATATCACATCAAACTGGTGGTTGCTGATGCTTCTGATTCTCAATATGATTCTTCAGTGTTCCTGGAAGCCAACAGCTTAGGAGCTGATGTTGACACGCTTATTGCAGATTTTACCAACGATGGCCCCGGGTGCACCGACGATATCGTGCAGTTTCTGAATGCCGGCCCTAGCGGCAGTGGTATATCATGGGAGTGGACCTTTGGTGGCGGGGCTACGCCAGCCACCTCAAACGATGAAAATCCCACCGTTACATGGGCAACTCCGGGGCTTAAACGAGTGGACATGAAAACCATTATCAATTGCGGGGAGGATTCAGCCACCATTACAAAATACGTAAATGTGTATGAAAGGCCGGATGCTGATTTTACATTTACTGACAGTATTTGTGCCGGAAATGCAGTGCCATTTACAAATACCGGTTCTTCCGGCAGTGATTTTTCACATGAGTGGACATTCACTCCCGATGCTCAGCCATCTGAAGCTTATTCAGAAAACCCGGAAATTGCTTTTGCTACCCCCGGCGATAAGCCAATAAAGCACACTGTGTATAACGATCATTGTTCACATACAACCACCGATACAATAACCATATTACCAACCCCCGAAGCAGATTTTACCCATACAGGGCCGGTATGCATTGACCAGGGCATTGATTTTACCAATACAGGTACCAGTGCCGGTGTTAGTTTTGACTGGTCATTCAGTCCGGATGGAACACCAGGTACCAGCGCAGTTGAAAACCCAACCGGTATTATGTTTGCTACTCCGGGTTTAAAAACTGCTACACTTGTTGTCACTGACAATGTGAGCGGCTGCAAAGACAGCATATCAAAGACATTTGAAGTTTTACCTGTACCTGTTGCCGATTTTACGTTTGCAAACAATGTGTGTATAGGCACAGGTGTTGATTTTGCCATTACCGGCAGCACAGGCAATGAATACAGTTATTCATGGGATTTTGGAAGCCATGCATCAACTTCGGGATCCACTGCGGAAAACCCGCAAAACATTTCATTCAGTGAGAGTGGGACACATACCATCAGCCTGAGTATATCAAATGGGGCATGTGTTGCAAGTACAACAGAAACGTTGACGGTAGAAAACTCACCTGCTCCGGAGGTATCGTTTACCAGCACAGCACCTGCATGTGGAAATGATTCGGTAGATTTCAGTTTTGACGGTGACCCGGCAGGGCTGGACTTTAACTGGGATTTTGGGCCCAATGCAACACCCGGTACATCAACCGGTATCAACCCATCTGGTATCGTGTTCGACAACAACGGAACACAAACCATCACGTTGACAGTGACAGATGCAGGATCAGGCTGCTGGAATGAAGCTCAGCAAACCATCAACATTTATCAGGACCCGGTAGCATCCTTTGATTTTACCGATTCGATTTGTATTGGAGCAAGCCTTGATTTCTTCAATGCAGGTTCAACAGGGCAGGAATATTCATACACCTGGGATTTTGGAACCGGTGCCACACCATCCACTTCCAGCGCTGAAAATCCATCAGGCATAACATACAGCAGCGGTGGTGATAAAATAATAACATACACCGTGTCAACGTCAAATTGCTCAGAAACCCTGACAGACACTGT
>CAZGPW010000166.1:0-15604 GCA_964527535.1 uncultured Bacteroidales bacterium | reverse complement strand
CGATGCTGTTATCGTCTCATCCTGCAAATCACTGCTGCCAGCCGGCCCGGCTAAAACAGGGGAACCGGTATTGGGTCCATCATAAATGGTAAGGTTATCGTAGGTGGCTGACTCAACGTCAAACATGACAAAATACAATTCAACAGGTGTCCCTGCCATATCACTGCAAATTGTCATTGTATAGTCTTCATTATTATTGTAATCACCGGTAGCTCCTCCACTATCATACAAAGTGCCGTTGCAGGTATTAACAGTGCCTCCATCACTTATCAGATAAGTCTGGGCTTTCGCTGCAAATCCTATAAAGAAAAACAACAAAATGGGTAGTAGCCATTTACGGGGCGCTATATTTTTATTTTTCATCACTACGACTTTCATTATACATGTTAACAAATTTCTTATTGGAATAAATTACCAATACGTTATTGGTTCCGGATACGCGATAATGCATATTATGATCCATATCCCTTGTGTAATTGTAAAGATAAAGGTTAAAATTTTGTTCATCAACGGATTGCACTTTTTCCCCTTTCGATTTTGTTTCATAATCAAGGTAATAAAGTTCAGTAACGTTTTCTAATTTTTCTGGTGGCATTGTGCGTATATCGTACCCATGGTCAAGCTCAAATTCGTACAAATCCAATCTATCGGGGTCATTCTGTTCCCATTGTTGAAGCTGCTCTTCTGAAAACCTGACCTTCAAACGGGGATCAACACCATCCGTGTCTTGAGCAAGAACACAGGAACTCATTAAAAAAAACATCGTTATTACAGTAAACACTTTCATAATTTTTTTACATTGTTTTCAATCATCTGACGTCCAAAACAGATTTTGGTTGTCTTATTAAATGTAAAAATACATAAAATTACTTTAGAACCAACCGGAGTTTCCTCAAAATATTGTAAACGCTTTTTAAATTCCATCATTAAACAACAGTAACCATAACCAATCAGTACTCGTCCCCGGGAAAACAGGAGGATTTCAAAATCTCCTTACAAAACATCTGCTCCTCTGTGTGCCGGCAACACATAACAATAAAGCCAACGGTATAGAATTTCAGACAGTACAGGTTATTCTTAAATCCGGCAAGAGGTTCTAAAAATAATCTTATTTTCTATTTTCACTAATTTCCGCAATATTTGCACTGTAAGCTTATTTTTGTTGACAATAAAATTACATCGTAATGAATTCTATACAATCCGCTGCCTACTGGAAAAAACGCTATGCTTTACAACCACACCCTGAAGGCGGTTTATTTCGTGAGATATACCGCTCAAGTCTTGATGTGCCTACGCCATGGCAACAAGCCAGGAGTGCTTCGACCAGCATCATTTATATGCTGGAAAATAATGACACGAGCCATTTTCACCGCTTGAAAGCCGATGAGTTGTGGCATTTGTACGATGCAAACACATCTCTGAATATCCATTGTATAAACCAAAACGGAAGGTACTCATGCCTTCGGCTTGGTTATGATAATGATGCACTCCCATGCCGGGTGGTTCCTGCAGGAACATGGTTTGCTGCCGAGCTGGAGGATAAATCAACGCATTTTGCCCTGGCTGGATGTACATTGAGTCCGGGCTTTGATTTCCAGGATTTTTTTATGGCCGATCGCCATGCACTCATCAGTCAGTTTCCGGAGCATGCTGAATTGATTAAATCTTTCTCCTGTACAGGACAATAGAAATTTATTCTTTTTCCTGTCAGTAATGATTTTCCCAAAACCACTCTTCACACATCAAGCCTGACAGGTCATTTTTGAATTTTTCCGGGTCTGCCAGTGCGCTTTGTACTTTATTTGATTTTATGGAATCCCTGTCATTCAGATAAGTCAGCATATCTTGCATGCTTTTGATTTTTACCGGAGAAGAGGGTTTATCCAATATTTCTTCCCTGAGCATGTTCAGCCTGTTGTCAACATCAGCCTGGTTGGGTAAAACAGCTTGCATCAACTCATTCAGGCGATGAACAATTTCTTTCTCCATTTCTTTCTCCCTGGATGCATAATCACCATATTGCCCCAGGATATGACGGTTTTTATCCCTGAAATACATCAGTTGCTTTTTCCATTCATTGAATACCCGGTTGTTGTATGTGGCAGCAAAATTGTGCTTATCATGTGCAAAATCAATGGAATCATAATAAGCAAGTATCGCATCAATCTTGTCGGGGTGATTTGCCCATAATGCATATTTTGCAGGCCGCTCGGCAAAGGACAGGTTCAACCTGGCTTGTTTGTCGTTGCAAAATTGTACAATATCAGGTGTATCCTGCCAGTTCAGGCTTATGGGGGTATGTGAGATGGTCAGGTGATTATCTGTTAGCTGGTTGAATTTATCAATGTTTTGCAACACCTGATCAAAATCCGCTCCTTTTCTGATCTGTTCAAACCGTGTTTTATCCATGGAATCCACGGAAATGGTCAAATCAAAATGTGATGACAGCATGATCTGTTCAATACGTGCATTATAAATGGTACCGTTTGTCACAGCCGTCATTTTAATTTTGGGATTCAGCTCAATAACCCTGTCCCAGATATCATAATAAATATCAATCATAAACGGTTCGCCACCATAAAAGTGCATTTCTTTCAAATGCGGGATGAATTTTTCCAGTTGCCTGACAAATGCTTTATCATACGGTGATTTTATTGGTGGTAACTTTTCCCTTTTTGCCCGGATTTTTGAGGATTCCCTGCCCGAACACATCAGGCATTCTAAATTACAGGTATTCGATAATTCCAGTTCCATGATCCGTGGATAATATCCTTTTCCTGAATATGGATATGCATCGGCACGCATGGACGGTAAGCCCTGAAACCGGTGCGCACTTATTTGTTTTTCACAATACGCACATCCCATGCTCAGGTCATTGTGACGCATGTGTTCGCGCAATTTCTCAGCTTTTTTTCCAAACCAGATATCCCTGATGCTTTGTTCTGGGTATGTGCCCAGCACATTATCATGCGAGCGGCAACAAGCAATGGCTTCACCTGAAATGTTAAAAAAAAGATTGACAAACGGATTGTAACAAAACAATCGTTTGGTTCCATGAAAACGTTGTTTATTATACGTCCTCATCAGGTGGGGAGGTATGGGCTTGTATTTTTCCCGGGGTTTGGGATAAGATATAAGCCCGGCTTTCAGTCCATGATAAAACTTCCACAGGGGAAGCATCAAGTGTGCGTATTTTTCAAGCCTTGGCTGCATAACGCTGCAAGGTACAAAATTTTTATAATATACATCAAAACCTTGTAAACGAACAAACCAAAAATGCCGGTTTTAAAGAAATAACAGACTTTTTCTAAAGTTTTAAACTTTAAAGGAAGTGATATTTTCTGCGCCAGGACGTAGCCGGATATCCTCTGTGCTGGGATGTGATAGCGCTGCACTGTGAGCAAAGCGACCGGAGGCTGTGCCCGGCGAAACAGAGTGGAGACGGGAAGCTCTTGCTCACAGCATGGCAGCGCTCACAGAACAGCACAGAGATAGCAGGCGAAGGCCGCCCGGGCGCCCTGATAATCAAGTAAAAAATCAAACAATTCGGATGGCAGGCTTTTCTGCTTGTGCAAAAACTGCAAAGTCTTGTTAGTTTAGATTTCAGGATAATTTCAAACCGTGTGTATTTGATTTTCCACAGGCATTCTGTATCTTTGTGGTATGGATACAAGCAAGACAGTTCATGGCCTGTGGATTGGCAATCAGCTATCGTTTGTTGAGAAGTTGACCATCAAATCATTCCTTGACAAAGGTTTTGATTTCCATTTGTGGCTGTACAATCCACTGATCACGTCTGTACCTGATGAAGTAAAAATACGGGATGCATCCGATATCATTCCCCGTCATGATGTATTCAATTACAGGTTCAGAAACCAGTTTGGCCACGGGAAAGGCAGTTTTGCCGGGTTTTCAGATATTTTCAGATACAAATTATTGTATGAATACGGTGGCTGGTGGACGGACATGGATGTAACATGCCTGAAAGCTCCAGATTTTGATGATGATTATGTGTTCCGTACGCACCATACGCTTCCTTTGGTAGGCAACATCATGAAAGTACCACCCCGCTCCGACCTGATGAAATCATGCTATGAAGAAGCATCACAAAAAATCAACGCATACAACCGCGACTGGCACCTGCCGATACAAATACTGGCTGATAATGTTGAAAAATACGGCTTGTCAACATACATCAAAAATTTCAGCAACCAGGACAGTTGGGATGTGATACGATTGATGTTACGTAAAGACATTGACATCCCTGAACACTGGTATTTTATTCACTGGGTAAACGAAGAATGGCGCCGGAACAAAATTTCAAAACTCCATACCTTAAAAGGCTCTGCTTTTGATAAATTGCTAAATCAATATGACATTCACCACAAAAATGCACGGAATTTGCGAAAACTCCGTTTATTGTTCAGGGTAAGCCTGCCGGGGTATGTTTTTAACCGTTATTTTTAGGCGATTTGGTTTGTTTATGAATCTGGGATAATATATCATCATACAAGCCCACCACTGTATCCCAGGCATAAATATCATCCAGTTTTTTAATTACCGACAAGGGAATTTCATAATCGTTTTTAAATTTATCCTGATAAAACGATTCGATTTTTTCTGCCAGATCGTTTTCATCCTGCTTCTTTACAATGTCACCATTGATGCCGGGCTCAACAAGCTTTGTGTTGCGGCTCACACCGGTAACAATGACATAAGCACCGCAGACAATGGCTTCCATGGTAGCCATGCTCATGCCCTCATTCAGGGAAGGTAGCACGACCAGTGAAGCCGACTGGTATGCATCGCGCATAACGGATTTATCCTTCCAGCCTTCAAACCGCACAACATCCGTCAGCCCATTTTTTTTGACATAGTGCTCCATGGCCGGACGCAAGTAACCATCGCCAAGCACGCGCACCCGCATACCCGGGATTTTATCCCTGAGGATGCTTACGGCTTCCAGGAAACTAAACGGGTCTTTTTGTTTCACCAGCCGTCCCGGAAAGACAATCTTAAACCGCTTGCTTCGTTTTGAAGCGTCGGGGTAAAAATATGAGCGTTCCCAGCCATTTGGGATCTGATGCACCAGGTGCTGATTACGTTTTCCAACAAAAAGCCTGGCGTTTTTTTCCATATCATCCGACTGCACAAACAGCGCTTTGCTCCTGAGCACAATACGCTTGATCCATCCATAGGTAAACATGTGGTAAAAAAACATTTGTTTCGGGAAAAACCACGGGATATCATGGCCGTGGGACATCACCACATAATCGAGGTCAAATTTGAGTTTCATGGTATAAGCCACTTCCCCACAGGGCAAAGCAAAATGCGCAAAACACAAATCGTAGCTGTTTTTTTCAAGGTGGCGAAACAAAAACTTCTTGGCCATGCGTACCCATGAAAGCATTTCAAAAGGGTTTGATTTATAGCGGTGTTTACGTTTTGATGACAGGCGTGTAACCTGAACCTTGTTTTGAATGGATGACACCTTACAATCATTATACCATGCCGTCAGCACGTGTACATAATGGCCTTTGCCGGCAAGCCCTTCAGCAATATGCTTTGAGATAACACCAGCACCACCCCCTACAGGCGGGTATTCATAATTGAGCATCAGGATACGCATACGGGGAGTAAAGGTATAAATTCCAGATTTATCATCATAATTTAATTATCATAGGGCACTATTTTCAGGCGTTTTGGGTATTTTTTGACATACTGCCTGATGATCATCTGTACATCCCGGTTATCAGGGTATTTTTTGATGCAATCAAGCAGTTCTTCCCTCCTGTTGGCAAGTACGTTAAGGACATAGCCGTGACCGATGTATTTCCCGTTTTGCAATTGCACCACAGCCAGTTCATTTTCGGTCCGCCCTTTTTCCACAATCAGCATGCTGGAAGTGGCAATGCTGTATTTTTTCAGTAATGTTTCCACACGACTGTTGTAAATGTCTGCCGGCTCTTCACCAACACAGGCCCCGTTACATTCTCCTAAAGCATGTCCAAAGCATGCCCCTGCTGAATCGTACAAACCGCACAATTTCTGACACAACTGGTGTGCTTCTGCCCACTGAAATAGCCGTTGTCTCGCCGTTTTTTTTGATGAGAAACACAGAACAGGTGATTTATCGGCATTGTCATTACGCTCAATACGCATTTGCAAATATCCATTATCATCCTCAAACACATACAGTCCATACCGGCTCACTGCCCGGCGCTGGGCGCGGTTAAACCTGGGTTTGTGCTTTTTGATTTCATGCGATTCCTGCAGCAAAGCCACAAGTTCACTGCCTGTGGTTACATAATCCACATCGGCAATCAGTGATTTCATTTCCACAGCCCTGTCTGTGGTTTCGTTGTTCAGGTGTGACATTACCCGTTTATAAATGTTATTGCTTTTGCCGATGTACAGTAACTTGTGATTTTCATCGTAAAAATAGTACAATCCGGTTTCTTCGGGCAGTGACTTGATTTTTTCAGATTTTAACCCGGAGTGCAGGCCGCGAAACCCCGTGACTTTGGTGTAACGGCTGCCATTTTCGATCCTGTCCTTTTGCCGCAGCCAGGCAAACAATTCTACCGTGGCAAGGGCATCTCCGGCCGCACGGTGCCTGTTTTTGATGCGAATATTCAGGTGCCTGCAAATATTGCCGAGGTTGTGAGATTTAAGCTCCGGCAGCATTTTGCGGGATAATTTTACCGTGTCAATGGTGTCACGTTTGAAATTATAGCCGAGCCGCTTGTATTCATGCCGTATAAAATTGTAATCAAAATTGACATTGTGCCCCACAACCACCCGTTGTTCCGTAATTTCAATGATTTTTTTTGCAATTTCGTAAAAATACGGTGCATCTTCCACCATGAGGTTGCTGATGCCGGTAAGCGCTGTGATATAATCAGGGATACGGCATTCCGGGTTGACAAGGCTTTCAAAACTATCGATAATCTTATCGCCATTAAAAATGAACACAGCAATGTCAGTGATTTTATCGCGGCGCGGGCTGCCACCGGTAGTTTCCACATCCAAAACAGCGTACTCTGTGCTCACTTTTTATCTGGTTTATCAGGTTCTTGTTTACCAGGCAATTCCACAGACACAAATGCCGGCCGGCGCATAAAAATAACCGTGGTTGCTCCGGCAATGCCCCCGGCAATGCCACCATTCAAACCGGGGTAATCAAGTGACTGCAACACAAGCTGAACAACAAGCAGCATCACTGTCACCCCAAGGACAAGCAAAAAGATATTTTTCCATTTGTACCTTACCCTCACTCTGGCACCGCAATTCACACAATACTGGTCGGGCAACCCACGCCGCTTTACAAAGGGGCGCTTTAATAAATTTCCACTGTGATAACAATTTGGACATTCCATGCCACAAAAATAACATCATTTTCAGCTCCATCAAAAAATAAACTGGCTCACATCAAACCAAAACGCTGCAAGAAAATCAAAAACGGCGTGTTTTATATGTGGAGGCAGTAGCGGTTTTCCCCATCCTCCCGTACAGCTTTTAGGCAGCCTGGATATTTACGGGATTCCCTAAATGAGCAGTGGTGGCTATGTTCATGTGCTTAAGGGCCTGTTGTTTTTCTTTCAGATACTCATTTTAATTAAATTAAACATAAATTCAGGAAAATATTTTAAACAATTTTTGGAATTGATTGTGAAATAAACAGATGCCTATAAACACAATATCAAATCATGAATCAGGTTGCCGGATGACAACCGATTATATCCGTTTATAATTAACGGGAAGATGTTAAAGGCATTAATAAATCGAAATATTAATCTTTAAAAATTTAAACTGTTATGGTAAAAGTAATTGAAGTAATTGCATCATGCGAAAAAGGTTTTACTGAAGCAACGCAAAAAGCTGTTGAAGAAGCAGCAAAATCTGTAAAAAACATTCAGTCCGTGTATGTCAAGGAAATGAAAGCTAAGGTTGAAAATGGTCAAATTGTTTCTTATGCGGTAAATGCTAAAATATCTTTCATCGTTGAAGACTGATATATTGGCTATTGTGAGCCTGTTGCATAGCTACGCAACAGGCTTTTTCAGCAGCCCCTATCTACCCTCCGGTTCTCTTTGCTTCGGATAAAGACCTCGTTTATAAATGTAATTTATCCATTTGCAATATTGTGCGAATTCAAAACTACATAAACATTGAGCTGATAAAAAAAATTGAGATATTCCTGTAACCCAATGATTGTACCTGTGTCATTGCTTCTGTGAAGTGCATTAAAACTTTGCATTTGCTTGTCATCATAAAACAGTTTGTTAATTTTACGTCAAAATAAACGTATGACACTTATAAAATCCATTTCCGGTATCCGGGGAACAATTGGTGGACAACCTGGTGATAATCTAACACCTCAGGATATAGTGCTGTTCACATCAGCGTACGCACAGTGGTTGATAAGCAATACAGGTAAAGTGCCCTGTAATGACAAAATACAGGTAATTATCGGCAGGGATGCCCGCATTTCAGGGCCGGTGGTTTCAGATTTGATTTGCGCAACCCTCCGTAGCATGGGAGTGGATGTTATAAACATCGGGCTGGCAACAACACCAACAACAGAAATGGCTGTAATTATGGAAAAAGCAGACGGAGGTATTATCATTACCGCCAGCCATAACCCTAAAGAATACAATGCCCTGAAACTTCTTAACTCAAAAGGGGAATTTCTTAATGCCGAAGAAGGGGAACATATTCTTCTTGCGGCAGAAAAAGCGGATTTCAATTATGCCGATGTAATGTGCCTGGGTTCATACAGTGAACTTTCGGGGTATGAACAAAAACACATTGGGAAGATTCTGAAACTGCCATTTGTTGACAAAGAACTAATCAAATCCCGAAAATTTAAGGTAGCCATTGATTGTGTAAATTCTGTTGGGGCAATTTCTATTCCTCCGTTGTTGAAAGCTTTGGGTGTAGAGGATATTATTGAATTGTATTGCACACCGACAGGAGATTTCCCCCACAATCCCGAACCCCTGCCCGAAAATTTAACCGGCATTGCTAAAGCCATACAAAAACAAGGTGCTGATGTTGGTTTTGTTGTTGATCCGGATGTTGACCGCCTGGCTATTGTCTGTGAAGATGGCAGCATGTTTGGTGAAGAATATACATTGGTTTCCATAGCCGGTTTTATATTACAACAAAAGCCGGGAAATACGGTTAGTAATCTTTCATCCACCCGGGCTTTACGGGATGTGACAAAACGTTTTCACAAATCAGAGTATTTTGCCTCTGCTGTCGGAGAGGTAAATGTGGTGGAAAAGATGAAGGAAGTCAATGCCGTGATTGGCGGCGAAGGCAACGGCGGCGTGATTTTGCCGGACTTGCATCACGGAAGGGATGCCCTGGTAGGCATTGCGTTGTTTCTTACCCTGATGGCTGAAAAGAATAAAAAAGTATCGGAAATCAGGGCTGAATATCCGGATTATGTGATTTCAAAAAACAAGATAAAACTTAATCCCGCTACCGATGTGGATAAGATACTTGATGCAATGCAGGAGAAATATAAAAACCAACCCCTTAATACCACTGACGGTGTGAAAATTGAATTTGATGACGAATGGGTGCACCTCCGCAAATCCAACACGGAACCCATCATCCGTATTTATGCTGAGAGTAAAAGCAAAGAACGCTCCGATGAGCTGGCAAAGAAGATTTTGAGGGAGATTGAAGAGATAAAACAGAAGCAACGGGATTAATTGCGGTAGAGGCTCTTACCCGGCTTTCCGTTTTTTAAGAATCACAACCTGGAATGAGAAAATCAGGGTTTTATTTTATCATGTTAAGAAAATCCACAATCCCTTCGGTGGCTTTTTTCTGGAAAACATTGACTTTACCAGAATCAACGCATGGTGTTCCCGGGTCAATGAGGTGGACCTGGCAATGGCCAGGGCAATAATTCACAAGCCCTGCTGCCGGATATACGTTTAACGAGGTGCCGATAATAAGTAAAATATCAGCCTGAGATGTGATCTCAATGGCCTCTTCAATGGCAGGTACAGCTTCGCCGAACCAAACTACATGTGGTCGCAACTGGCTTCCAAGTTCACAGGTGTCTCCCATGTTCAGTTCACTGCCTTCAATGTCATAAATCAGGCTTTCATCTTTAGTGCTTCTGGCTTTCCTGATTTCTCCGTGGAGGTGTAATACTTTAGAGCTGCCTGCACGTTCATGCAGGTCATCCACGTTTTGGGTAACCACATGTACATCAAAGTCGTTTTCAAGCCCGGCAATTTTCTTGTGAGCAAGGTTTGGTTCAGCTTCAATCACTATTTTGCGGCGCATGTTATAAAACCTGAGCACAAGTTCCGGGTCATTTTCCCATGCTGATGGGTTAGCAAGTTCAGTGACGTTGTATTTTTCCCATAAACCGCCTGCCCCGCGAAAGGTATCAATCCCACTCTCCTGACTTATTCCGGCTCCAGATAATACAACAAGCTTTTCTTTCATAAACACGAGTGTTTAATTGTCCATTTTTGCCCGTTTTCTTTCCAGCCGCTTTTTGTCTTTTTTGCTGAGTGAAGATTCATCAATAACCATTACATCTCTTCTTAGATTAAAAAGCCGGAGGTCTATATACCGCTTGGGGTTGATTCGCATGTCCAGAACCAGTCGATTTAGGTTGGTACTGACTTCTTCTAATTGATTATAGAGGCTGTCGTTGTTAACCAGCAGGCCGAGGCTACCTTCTCCCTGATTGATTTTATCTGTGATTACAGCCATGTCGTTGATGGCTTTGTTTGCCTGATTGAGGGTTTGTGTAAGCTGCGCTGCTTTCAAGCTATCTGATAGGTCAGACATATTATTAATGGTATTGGAAATGGCTTCATTGTTTTTATTGATTGTGGATGTGATGCTGTCCAGGTTGTTCAGGATAGAAACAATGCGATTTTTTTCTCCTGCCATTAAGGAATCAAGGTTTTGCGATGATGTTTCCAGGTAGCTTACGGTTCGTTTAATGCTGGAAAAACTGTTCTTGAGATTACGTTGAGTTTCTTGATTGAAAATATAGCCCACCACTTCAATGGCCGTTTGCATTTCTTTCATGAGGTCTTCGGCCTGATTTCTGATGGGCATCATCTGCATGCTCACCTGTTCTTTGAGGCTTTGTTCTGTTTGCCCAATGAGGGTATCTCCCCTTTCATGGAATGTATCGCTGTCGCTTAAAACTAATTCAATTCCTTTGGTTCCCATCATGTCCATACTATAGATACTGGCAATGGTAGAATCAGGGATATAATACTCTTTATTGGTTGTGAAGCGTACCAGTAATTGGTTGTTTTGTTCTGTCAGTATTTTAATATCATCTACCTGACCGATTTGGTACCCATTCAAGGTTACTGCACTTGATACATTAAGGCCTTCAATTCTGTCATAAAGGACATAATATGTATATTGTTTGTTAAAAACGTCTTTATTTTTCAAGTAATTAAACCCCCAGTAACTTGTTGCCAGGATAATTACAATTAACACCCCTGTAAAAATATATTTTCGTCCCTGTTTTGTCATGTTATTATTGATTTAGTGCTTTTATTGCATCACGCACAGTAATCCTTTGGTTGTTTCTAAACGCCACAATGAAACAATCTTCGAGATCTGCACTCAATTTTTGATGCAAGGTAACGATTTTTTGATAATCGTGTGTTTTTCCGGCAGTATGTTTGTAAAAACCATTGTGTTTGTACTGCCACAGGTTATTTAATCCGGGGTATTTATTTTGAAGTGAATCAATGGAATCTTTGGATGTTCCGATTTGTATTCTGAAACATATCTCATCATTTTCAGCGGCAGGAAATGAAGGGATGTTTTTGTTATGCTCAGATGTATCTTGTTTTAAATTATCATTATCCGGCTCTTCAAGGTAATCTGCAAGGGTTTCTTCTTCAAGTAGATTATCATCCTCAAAGGCTTTTTTATACGCTTTAAAAGCTCTGTATATTGCAGAAGCTAAGTATGAAACACCGTCTTCCGAATTGAGAAATTTTTCTTCTTCGGGATTTGAGATAAACCCTGCTTCGATGAGTATGCTAGGCATAGCAACTTTATACAGCACCCAAAATCCGGCTTGTTTCACGCCGCGATCATGACGACCTACCCGGTCTCTGAATTGTTCCTGCACCAGTGCTGCCAGATTAAGGCTTTGATCAAGGTAAGCATTTTGAAACATGCTGAACATGATATGTGATTCCGGACTGTTGGGATTAAAACCACCGTAATTTTTTTTGTAATTATCTTCCTGCAATATCACGGCATTTTCTTTTTTGGCAACAGCAAGGTTAGCTTCTGACTTGTGCAATCCCATGGCAAAAGTTTCGGAACCGTAAGGTTTGGATGAAGTAGATGCATTTGCATGAATGCTGATAAACAAATCTGCTTTTGCATCGTTTGCAATCTTAGCCCTTTCATACAATTTTACGTACTTGTCTGTATTCCGTGTGTAAATAACTTCCACGCCGGGGTAGTTTTCTTCAATGTATCCACCCAGTTTAAGAGCAATGTTAAGGACAATGTCTTTTTCATAGGAAAACGAGCCAACTGCGCCCGGGTCTTTACCACCATGCCCCGGATCAATAACCACTTTTTCCAGTTTGATGTCATTGTTTCCATTTTGAGCTGCCATGAAACCAGGCAGGCAAATCATAAGCAGGGTACTTATTAATGTTGTTATTCGTTTATTCATCATCAGCATAGCTGTTAATAATACATTTTTTTAATTAGTTTTGAACCGGATTTAAAATTACAAAAACAACGCCAAATTTTTGAAAATATTTGAAAAAATATTCAAAAGCTTATTAACAATACTGATATTTACTGCCATTGGTGGCTGTATTTATCCAGTATCGGCAAAGGATAACGGTACTCAAGTTTTGCGTGCTATGCCTGATACCAGCAGCAACAACAAGCAAGTGACTGACAGCATTGCTGTAAGAGACAGTATCCAAAGTGACAGCACAAAAGCGGACAGTGTAAAAAAACAAAAAAGCTCAAATACACTTGAATACCCGGTACATTATCACGCCACTGACAGCAATATCATTTATCTGCAAAAAAGTCTGATTTATTTGTACAAAGATGCTGAAATAAATTATGATGACATACAGGTCAATGCTGATTTTATCAGGGTAGATTTGGATAAAAATGAATTGTTGGCATACGGCATGCCCGATTCAAGTGGAACTACGGTTGGAAAACCGGTATTTAAGCAGGGTGATGAAAATTTTATAGCGGATACGATACGATATAATTTTAAATCCAAACGGGGCATTATTAAGGAAGTGACCACAGAGTTTGAGGGCAGTTTTATGCATGGATCACGTACAAAAAGGCAGGCGGACAAGAGCATACATATGGTAAATGGAAAATTTACCACCTGTGACCTGGATCACCCGCATTTTTATTTTAATATTTCCAAAGCCAAGGTAATTCCCAACGATAAAATTGTCGCAGGGCCTTCGTACCTTGTTCTTGAAGATATTCCAACGCCTGTGGGTATTCCCTTTGGGTTTTTTCCAAACACCAAAGGAGCCAGTTCGGGTGTCATTATACCTGAATATGGTGAAGAACAAAACAGGGGATTTTTTCTGCGCAACGGTGGTTATTACTGGGCGCTCAATGATTATCTTGATTTGCTGTTAACCGGAGGCTTTTATTCCAAAGGCAGTTGGGAAGCAAGGGCTGCAACACATTACAAAATCAGGTATAAAATGAGTGGTAACCTGAGTTTTCATTACAATAAAAACGTGTTGGGGTACAAAGGCCTTGAAGATTATCAGACCAACCGGATGTATAAATTTAAATGGTATCATAAACAAGATCCGAAGGCTCATCCCAGCATGAATTTCAGCGCCAATGTCGATATGAGCTCAAGTGCCTATGATAAATACAATACTTACAGTGCACAAAGCCGTTTAAGCAATACTAAGCAATCCAGTATCAACTTTAGTAAGTTTTGGCCGGGAACGCCTTTTTCAGTGAATATGTCGCTATTACACAACCAGAACAGCAGAGACAGTTCAGTTACCCTCACCTTGCCCCAAATGAGCTTAAACATGAGCCGTATTTATCCGCTGAAGCGAAAAGAAGCCACCGGGAGCCAGAAGTTTTACGAAAAGATTGGAATCAGTTATTCCATGGCATCCCTAAACAGGGTGACAGCGCATGAAGATTCAATTTTTGAATCACGGTTTGATAATTTTACCAACGGGATAAAACACAGCGTTCCGGTGAGCACAAGCATGAAACTTTTCAAACACCTGACCTTATCACCAAATTTTAACTTTACAGATCGCATGTATTTTGAAGAAACCCGTCGGTATTATGACGATTCCCTGTTCAATGAAACTGATTCTACCTACGGCGGCGTGGTAACCGAGGAGGTGCCTGGGTTTGTTAATGCATGGGATTACCGTGCCGGCGCCAGTTTGTCCACAAAAATTTATGGCATGTTTGAATTTCGCTCAGAGAGGATAAAAGCACTCAGGCATGTACTTACTCCCAATGTAAGTTACAGCTATTTTCCTGATTTTTCTAAGGAAAAATATGGCTTTTATGAGGATTATATTTCCGATATCCGTTACAATGAGTACACAGGACAATACGATACCGTTCGTGGTACTTATTCACGATTTGAGGGTGGCGTTTATGGCTCTCCTCCATCCGGGGGTGCTGGTTCTGTCAGTTTTTCATTAAGCAACAAACTGGATATGAAAGTAGCCAGCCCAAACGATACAGCAAAAAAAGAGAAAAAAATAGCTTTGTTCGAGTCACTGAATTTTCGTACCAATTACAACATCATGGCGGATTCATTGAACTGGTCTCCATTAACCATGACAGGCCGTACACGGGTAGGGAAATTCAACATCAATTTCAGTTCCACATTTGATCCGTATGCATACATGGTAGATTCCACTGGCAGCGCAAAACGCATCAACGAAATGCAATTTAACCGTGAAGGAGAGTTGTTCCGAATCACACGTGCCAGCTTGAATTTAGGGGTTGGATTTAGTGCTTCCAAGAATAAAGAAAACAATCAGCAAGCGCAAAATTTTCTGTACGGGTACCCACATTCTTACGTTGATTTTTCAATACCATGGAATGTAAATTTTGATTATACACTGAATTACAACAAGCCTTATGATGAGAAACGCCTGACTCAAACGGTTAATGTAAGGGGAGACGTGAGTGTTACAAAGAAGTGGAAAATCAGTTTCAACACCGGTTATGATTTTGTTAATCAGAAAATATCCTATACACACGTAGAGATTCATCGCGATTTGCATTGCTGGGAAATGAGCCTTGCGTTTGTGCCTTTTGGAAACAACACGTATTACAGTTTCCAGATCAATGTAAAATCCCCTATGCTCCAGGACCTGAAGTTACATAAGCGACAGAGTTTCTGGGATAATATTTGATTCATTCCTAAATTCAATTAGTAAATGCAACTTTTACGAGTAAAAGTATAAGTCCATAATGATGTTTTTCACGCTCTCTTTGCGGAGTGAAGCGTAGCGAAACGAAGCAAAGAGAGCGTAAGCTGGCTTGCTTACGCCCCCTTTTATCATTAATGCTTATATTTGCA
>CAZGPW010000165.1:0-1579 GCA_964527535.1 uncultured Bacteroidales bacterium | reverse complement strand
TTGAACGCCGAAAATGTGGTGATGATCCACAAAAAAAACTGCCCCAATGCCATTGACCTTATGGCAACCTTTGGAGATCGCATTGTAGAAGTTGACTGGAAAGTTCAAAAGCTGCTAAGCTTCCGCGCCAAAATTTACATGGAAGGTATAGATGATCTTGGTATTTTACACCGTATTACGCAAGTTGTCTCAACAGAAGCAGATGTAAATATGAAATCTGTGAATTTCAACACAACCGATGGCATTTTTAAAGGCGTTATTGACTTATTTGTGCACAACACAAAAGACCTTGATGATGTTATCGCCCGGCTGCGTAAAGTTAAAGGCTTGAAAAAAATATATCGTAAACAGGATGGCTCAAAAGATCAATCATGAATGATACAAAACTAAAAGCATTGATAAATTTACTTGATGATCCGGATGAAAAAGTATATTCCAGCGTTCATGATAGAATTATTAACGCCGGGGATAAGGCCATTCCATTTCTCGAAGCCCGCTATGGTCTTGATAATAACCCGTTGGTAAATGAACGCCTTGAAAAGATCATGGAAAATTTACGTAACCGCAGCTTTAATCAGGGCTTTAAACGGTACTGGGAACATGAACAAAAAGATAGTTTGTTGCAAGGCCTGTACTATATCAATAGCTTATATTACCCTGATACATCACTTGAAGAGTTTAAGGAGAAGATTGATCAGATCAAAAATAAGATATGGATTGAGCTGAGTGAAAACCTTACCGGTTTTGAGGCCATTAAAATTATCAATAAAAATGTTTTCATTCTGTTTGGATTCGGGGTATTGACTGCCGGGGATATAAAAGAAAAATCTGCACATTTTCCGGAGTGCTTATTTATAAACAAAAAGGTCAGCCCTTATCCTTTCGTAGGGATGTATTGCCTGTTTGCCAACAGTGTGGATTTACCGGTGTATCCTGTTTATTTGCCCGGGTTGATACTGATGGCATACCACAACAAAGAGGTGGCTCGTGTGGCTTATGGCGATGCATCAACGGGCGTGTTGTTTTACATCAACCCTTATGACTCCGGTAGTTTTCTGGGACGCAAAGCCCTTGATTACGTTGTAAAACAGCGCAACATCGAAGCCAAAGAAGCGCATTTCCGTACCATCGACAGCAAAACTTTTATTCATAAATACATCAGGTATTTGTGGGATATGAATGTGTTTTCCCCGGACAACCCTTCTTTTAACAAGCTTGAATACATGTTGTTGACAATCCGGGGAGAAAAAGAATAAACCATCACCCGTAGATGTGTATGCTTTCGTTGCCGGTGGGGAGAAATTTATGCCCATCCATGTGATCAGAAGAATAAGAAATGCAACGATGAGAAACAGAAAGGCCTTTTTTCCCGGTGAGTAATTTACTCCGCATCCTGCAATGAATGTATGTCAGGTAAAACAGCCAGCTAATCAGCCCCTTGTTTCTTCAGGGTTTCATAACCACTAATCTCTCCAGGCAGCTTTTGCCCACAATGCTCAAAATAGCCGGCAAAATTATGAACATTGGATTTATATAAATTTTAGATTTCCTGAAAAACTTTAATCATCAGTTAGATAGT
>CAZGPW010000164.1:0-12160 GCA_964527535.1 uncultured Bacteroidales bacterium | reverse complement strand
ACTATCTAACTGATGATTAAAGTTTTTCAGGAAATCTAAAATTTATATAAATCCAATGTTCATAATTTTGCCGGCTATTTTGAGCATTGTGGGCAAAAGTTGCCTGGGGAGATTACTGGTCATGGGACCCTAAAGAAACATGGGCACTGATCAGTTGGCTGTTTTACCTGACATACATTCATTGCAGGATACGGAGTAAACCATTACTCACCGGAAAAAATGCTTTTCTGTTTCTCATCGTTGCATTTCTGATCCTTCTGATCACATGGATGGGCATAAAATTCCTCCCCACCGGCAGCGAAAGCATACACATCTACGGGTGATGGTTTATTCTTTTTCTCCTCTGATTGTCAACAACATGGATTCAAGTTTGTTAAAAGAAGGATTATCCGGGGAAAACACATTCATATCCCACAAATACCGGAGGTATTTGTGAATAAAAGTTTTGTTGTCGATGGTACGGAAATGCGCTTCTTTTGTTTCGATGTTGCGCTGTTTGACAACGTAATCAAGGGCTTTGCGTCCCAGAAAACTACCGGAATCATAAGGGTTGATGTAAAACAACACGCCCGTTGATGCATCGCCATAAGCCACACGAGCCACCTCTTTGTTGTGGTATCCCATCAGTATCAACCCGGGTAAATAAACAGGATACACCGGTAAATCCACGCTGTTGGCAAGAAGGCAATACATTCCCACAAAAGGATAAGGGCTGACCTTTTTGTTTATAAATAAGTATTCCGGAAAATGAGCCGATTTTTCTTTTATATCTCCGTCAGTCAACACCCCGAATCCAAACAGAATGAATACATTTTTATTGATGATTTTTATGGCTTCAAAGCCGGTAAGGTTTTCACTTAATTCTATCCATATCTTATTTTTGACCTGATCAAACTTCTCCTTAAACTCTTCAAGTGAAGTATCAGGGTAATATAAGCTATTGATATAGTACAGGCCTTGCAACAAACTATCTTTTTGTTCATGTTCCCAGTACCGTTTAAAACCTTGATTAAAACTGCGGTTACGCAAATTTTCCATGAGCTGTTCAATGCGGTTGTTTATCAAGGGATTATTATCAAGGCCATAACGTGCTTCGAGAAGAGGAATGGCATCGTTGCCTGCGTTCATGATTTTATCGTGAACACTGGAATATACCTTTTCATCAGGATCATCAAGTAAGTTTATCAGTGCTTTTAATTTTGAATCATTCATGATTGATCTTTTGTGCCATCCTGTTTACGATATATTTTTTTCAAGCCTTTTACTTTACGCAGCCGGCCGATAACATCATCCAGGTCTTTTGTGTTGTGCACAAACAAATCAATAACCCCTTTAAAAATGCCATCGGTTGTATTGAAATTTACAGATTTCATATTTACATCAGCTTCTGTTGAGACAACTTGCGTAATACGGTGTAAAATACCAATATCATCTATACCTTCCATGTAAATTTTGGCGCGGAAGCTTAGCAGCTTTTGAACTTTCCAGTCAACTTCTACAATGCGATCTCCAAAGGTTGCCATCAGATCAATGGCATTGGGGCAGTTTTTTTTGTGGATCATCACCACATTTTCGGCGTTCAAAAACCCAACTACTTCATCACCGGGTATGGGGTTACAACAAGTGGAAAGGCGATAATTTTGTTCAGTCTCATTGTCTTCAATAACAATCTTCTTTCCTTTTTTGGCCTCTTTTTTTTCTCCCGTATCTTTATCCTTTGAACCTGATTTTCCAAATTGCAAACGCCAGTATTTTCCCCAGGTGCTTCTGCGTTTTCCGGGCAGGTTTTTTTCAATGTCACCGGATTTTATAAGTCCGGAACCTATGCGGCGATAAAATTCTTCTTTGTTATGTAAATCAAGCCGGTCACGTAGCTTTTTGAAAGATGCGTAATCGAGCGGATAGTTCAATTTTCTGATGGTCTGCAAAAATTGCTGCTGCCCTTTATTGATGTATTCGCGGCGTGTTTCTTTTAAGGACGATCTGATTTTTGATTTGGCCTTTCCTGTGATGACAAAATCCAGCCATTCTGATTTTGGTGTTTGTTTGTTGGATGTCAGGATTTCCACCTGGTCGCCCGAACGCAACTTCTGACTTAACGGCACCAGTTTATGATTTACTTTTGCTCCAATGGCAAGGATACCGATTTCCGTGTGGATATCAAAGGCAAAGTCCAGGGCTGTAGAGCCTTTTGGCAGGCGTTTCAATTCCCCCTTGGGGGTAAACACATAAATCTCTGAAGAAAAAAGGTTCAGTTTAAATTCATCCAAAAAATCCAGTGCATCGGAACTGGGTTCTTCCAGGTGGCTGCGAATGCGTTGCAACCATTTGTCCAGCTGGGTTTCATCATCTGCATCGTTTTTGTATTTATAATGGGCAGCGTATCCCCTTTCTGCAATGTCATTCATCCTTTCCGACCTTATCTGTACTTCCACCCATCTGCCTTCCGGCCCCATCACGGTGGTATGCAATGCTTCGTATCCATTGGCTTTCGGCGTGCTTATCCAGTCGCGCAGCCTGTCGGGATTGGGTTTATAAATATCTGTGATCAGCGAATAAATGTTCCAGCACTGTGCTTTTTCCGGCATGTGTGGCTTGGGCTTAAATACAACCCTGATGGCAAAGATGTCGTATATCTCTTCGAAAGGCACATCCTTTTTTTCCATCTTATTGTAAATGCTGAAAATGCTTTTGGGACGCCCTGTGATGGAACATTCAAAATTATGGTCTTTCAATTTGCGCTCCAGGGGGGCAATAAATTTTTCAATGTATTCATTGCGTTTTCCTTCACTTTCTTTGACTTTTTCCAGAACAGATTTATAAATCAGGGGATGCTCATATTTCAAAGCAAGGTCTTCGAGTTCGGTTTTGATATTATACAGCCCCAGTCTATGTGCCAGGGGAGCATACAGATAGAGAGTCTCACCTGCTATTTTTATCTGCTTATACTCCGGCATGGAATCCAATGTCCGCATGTTATGTAGCCTGTCAGCCAGCTTGATAAATATTACCCTGATATCTTCGGATAAGGTAAGCAGCATTTTACGGAAATTCTTAGCCTGCAGTGATGAATCTTTGTCCAGCACATGGGAAATTTTGGTCAGTCCGTCAATGATATTGGCCACTGTCCGGCCAAACAAATCATCAATATCCTGCAGGGTATAATCCGTATCTTCCACCACATCATGCAAAAGGGCACAAATCACGGACTTTACGCCCAGTTCCATTTCCCCTGCAACAATTTTAGCCACAGCAATGGGATGCAACACATAAGGCTCTCCTGATTTCCTGCGCATACTGGCGTGCGCCTTCACGGCAAGGTCAAACGCCTTGCGAATCATCTCTTTATCGTTCTTTGTTCGGCATCTGACACAAAGGTTTATTATCTGATCAAACTGTTGAGCAATCAATTTTTGTTCTTTATCATTCATCTTGTTCATAATACATTCACTCCCATGTTATGCAAAAATAACTTAACTTATCTATTATAAAGCAAAAACATGCCAGTTCTTACAAAATCATTGCCTTCATAATCCAGATAACGAACGTAATATACATATTCCCCTGGCGGAGCTTTTCTGTTTTTTGTGGTTCCATCCCAGGCTTCATGTGGATCTGCGGTTCTGAAAATTTCACATCCCCACCTGTCATACACCAAAAACTCATAGCCGGTTTCCTGTGCAAAGGATACCACAGGTTTAAAATACCGGTTTGTCTCTTCGTACGAATTAGGATAAAAGGTATTGGGAATAAAAAACAGTGGCTGATGCGACACACAAATCTCATTAGACTTGGAAACGCCCTGAATTCCCAATGGGTTGGAAGACGGGTCTTCTACCGCCGACACATAATAACAATATTGGTATGGAACCGTTTCATCATGTTTATGTTTGTTTTTCACGTAATCTGAAATGTTGTTTGAACGAGAAAATACATCCGGATCTGTAGTGGCAACAGTCACAGGTGCAGAAAAGCCAAAACGACGATATACTTTGTATTCCATCACCCCTCCCCTGTACGTTTCGTATTCATCCCATTCAATGTAATGGTTTAACATCTCATCGTAATCAACTTTTACCATCAGGTTACTTGATAAGTTGGATTCTTTCGATACGTTCCCACACGGATCTATGGTTTTCAGCTTGTAAAAATATTTGTGTTCCGATGGTTCCACATCGGTATCAACGTAAAATATTCTTGGTTGATAATTGTATGCCATGCTGCTTATTTCAGTAAATGCGTATGCACTGTCGGTGGCACGAAAAATTTTATACCTGCTGATCTCAGCAGACGTGTCAACCGTAAACCTCAATTCAATGCTGTCTCCTTCTACACTGGCATAATCGGCATTGATCCAGGCAGGTGCTATATGGGAATTGGTATAAACACACCGTTCGTTTGATCGTGCTGTAGTACCATCCGACCTTTCTGCCTGGATGTAGAAACAATAATTTTTAAACGCCTGTAAATTATCATCTACGTATTGTGATGTATTCCCATTTACCGTTTTAATCACCTGAAAACTTCCCCCGGAAGTGCTGCGATATACATCGTAATGATTAACATTACTCCATCCCTCATATTCAGACCAGTCGAGCAATATTTCAAGATCACAGATTTCATAATCGCTGGAAACATAAACAGTGGTATGCTGGTCGGTAAGCTTGCTGAGGTTCTCAAGCGTATCCCTGGCGGCCAGACGGTAGGTCACAGGCTCATCAGAGGCCACGGTAGCATCATCCGTGTAAGATGTAGTCAAACGCCCAAATACCGTATCGTAAGCTTGAGTAATCCCCGTATTAACTTTATAGATAATGTAGGAATCCACATCAAGAGAATCACTCGGCAACCATGTTAATTCAACCTCGGAAGGATTCGTTCCCGGTATCACGCTGGCTGATTCAAAAACAGGAGCATCAGGAATATCCAGTTGAGCATTGACCTGCAATGTCATAAGGCAACCTGAAAGTACCAATATGAAAGAGCTTATACTATGTAAATTTACCACTTGCATAAAATCGTTTATCTATTCTGTTGTTGCGCATGAAATATTCACGGTATCATATACATACAAAGTTAAGTATTTTATCTGAATAAAAACTTACTTTATTGTTAAGATGCATTAATTCGTAAAAGGCTGCCTGTAAACCTTATTTTTTTTAATATACAACATAAACATCTGCTTTTAAATGGCTCCAAAAATTTACCGTTATGTTAAGATACTGATTAGTTTTGAAATAGGCAACCTGCGATGAAATCATCCGTCATATATAAAACAAAGGAGATTAAATTAGAATTTTATTTTTAGTTTTTTTGCAAAATATTTTATATTTTTACATAAAATACGAAAAATTATGAAAAAGGCATTTACTTTAATACTAGCCGGACTCTTATCATACTGTGTTTTTGGCCAGAACCTTGTGTATAATCCCAGCTTTGAAGATGTGAATTCCGGAAATTTACAGTGCTCATGGTACGTTAGTCAGGCTGAATTTAGCGATGCGATAAACTATTGGACCATGCCCACCGATGGCTCTACTGATATTTTTAGTATGACACTTGACCAGTCATGTTATTGTCATCCTCTATCAACAAATACCAGCTCACCAGGGAGCCAGGTGCCACGTACAGGGGATGTTATGAGCAACATTACAGTGTATGGCGATGGTGGTTGTGATCCCTACCGGGAATACTTGCAGGGACAATTGAATACCCCCATGGTTCCGGGAGAGACCTATACGGTTGAGTTTTACGTTTCTTTTGCTGATAACTGTACCTATGCCACCAATAACCAGGGCGTATATTTCACAACTTCCCCGGTAAACTCCGGAAGTATGTGTACGTATCAGGTTACACCTCATTTAAACAATACAACAGTAATTACAGAGATGGACGACTGGGAACTGATCAGTTTTACCTTTACGCCAACAGAGGCTTATGAATACTTTATGATTGGTAATTTTTATCTGGATAATGCAACAAATACAACTTACATGGGTGGATCTAAAAGTACAGTAAGATATTTTGTTGATGATGTAAAGATAGAATTGGCCAATACAGCACCAACCTCTGATTTTACGGTTGAAACACCAATATGTGTAGGCGAAACATCCACTGTAGAATATACCGGAACGGCCTCGTCTTCTGCTACATACCATTGGACATTCGAAAATGCTGATTCAGTGGTGGGGTCAGGACAAGGGCCTTATGATGTGTATTGGATCAATCCCGGCGATTATGATGTTTCATTGTGGGTGGAAGAAAACGGACTTGCATCAGATACCACTACAATGACAGTAACGGTCAACCCCATACCAACACCCTATTTTGATCTGACCGGCTTAGACTGTTTTGGCGATGATGCAACAGTTACCTATACCGGATCTGCCGGAGCTGGTGCTACATACAATTGGGATTTTGATGGCGCAACCGTGGTGTCAGGAAGCGGCCAGGGTCCCTATGTTTTAAACTGGGGTACCACTGGTACACATACAGTTACTTTGGATGTCACCGAAAACGGTTGCAGTTCCCTGCCCAATTCTGAAACCATTAATCAGCCATTGGAACTTGAAGTTACTTTGGATGTAAATGATATGAGTTGTAATGGGACGGATGATGGCAGCATTACAGCCAATGTCACAGGAGGAACTTCCCCTTATGACATTATCTGGTCAAATTCAAGCACAAACGCAAGCATTTCAGGCCTGCCAAGTGGTGATTATACGGTTACAGTTACCGATGATCATGGGTGTACAGCAACAGAAACAGGAACTGTTGATGAACCACCCCCATTCACGATCAGTGCAGGTGCCGATCAGGATATCTGTTATGGAGATACAGTCGATATTTCTGCGCCGGTATCTGGTGGCGTAACACCTGTTACGCATTATTGGAATGACGGCAGCGGTTTTATTGCAGCATCGTCTCCTCATGCTGTTTCACCAGGAAACGATACCCAGTATGATGTGTATGCTGAAGATGCCAATGGGTGTCAAACCTCTACAGTGACAGTTGATGTTACTGTCAGCGCTCCGATCAACATTGATATGAACATCCAGGAAGTGAGTTGTTATGGGGAATGTGATGGCATGGCAACGGCAAATGTGTCCGGAGGGATACCCCCATATCAGTATTCATGGCCATCAGTAACCGGGACACAGACAGACTTGTGTGCAGGAAACTATACTCTGGTAGTTACCGATGACATTGGGTGTACCGAAAGCATTGATTATGATGTTACCGAGCCTGATGAATTGCAGCTAAGCCTTAATGGTACCGATGTTGCATGTTTTGGTGATACCAATGGAAGCATTCAGTCAACGGTTTCAGGTGGCACAGCACCTTATACATACAATTGGAGTAACAGCGATAATACTGCAGATGTGACCGGTTTGACGGCAGGTAATTATGAATTAACTGTAACCGATGCAAACGGATGTACAGTATCTGCGTCAACAACCATTGATCAGCCTGATGAATTACAGATTTCCGTTAGCGATGACCAGTATTTGTGTGCTGGAGAAGCTGCAAATATGACCGCTAATGCATCAGGCGGGGTACCACCATTCACATACTATTGGGGAATTGCGGGCGGAACGTTTTCGGAAGGAAATTCCAGCCATACCGAATACCCGTATTCCAGTCATGATTATGGTGTGTACGTTGAAGATGCAAACGGATGTATATCAGATACGGCTTATATCGAAGTCAGCATGAGCTCAATCATGTATATGGACTTACAGGTAAATGATGTCACTTGCCATTCTTATAACGATGGAAGTGCAAGCCTTGAAATAACCGGTGGCATAGAGCCTTATATTTATTCGTGGGACAGCATCGGCAACAACAGTACACTCAACGGACTAAGTCCCGGATTTTATGAGGTCACTGTAACAGACCAAAACGCCTGTGAAGTGGATACATTTTTCACCATTCATGAACCCGATACACTTACAGGAACAATTTATGGTAATAATCCCCTGTGCCCTGGAAGTTCAGATGGTATGGCATGGGTGTCTGTGGGTGGTGGTGTTCCGCCGTACAATTATCAATGGACAGATGGCCAGAATACAGATACGGCAACAAACTTATCAGCCGGCTTACAAAGTGTTACCATTACAGATGCCAACGGCTGTCAAATAAACATGGAAACATACCTTACTGATCCGGATAACATAATAATTTCAGGCCTGGGAAACAGGCAGATTTGCATTGGAGGAACAGCAACAATAAGCGTTTCAGTAACCGGAGGGACACCACCTTACCTGTACCACTGGCAGGGAACAGACAGTACGGAGTGGTCTGGAAGTCAACTGAGTGTCAGCCCCGAAGAAACAACCGATTATACCCTTGTAATTACGGATGCCAATGGGTGTACTAAATCCGGAACCATCACGGTTAATGTTTACCCTGAGTTGCAAATTTCAAATTATTATGCTGTTGATGATTCTATTTGCCAGGGTGAAAGCACGCAGTTAGAATTTAATATCAGTGGTGGTAATGGCGGGCCTTATGAAGTAGTATTGAATGGAAACAATATCATAACCTCTCCCTATAATGTCTCTCCAACGTATTCCAGATGGTACATTATCAGGGCAAAAGATGCCTGTGAAACACCCGCAGTAATTGATTCTGTTTATATTACTGTGCTTGACCTGCCTGAAAACAATTTCATGTCCGATATATCGGCTGCATGCCCACCGGCGTCTTTTAAATTCAATGCTTTGAACCCAAACAGCGATTATACGTATCAGTGGGTTTTTGGCGATAATGCCTTTGCTTATGGTGAACAGGCTACGCATGTTTATGAAAACAGCGGGTATTATGATGTATCCCTATTGGTAACAGATCAATATGGATGCACAAAAAGAAAAACAAAGCAGGATATGATCCATATTTACCCTGTGCCTGATATTGACTTTTATACCAAACCCGATAACATCAGTATGCTGAATTCTGAAGTGGAATTTTATCCAGTTACAAGCAATACAGATAGTTTATACTGGTATTTTGGTGATGGCGACTCCACAGTATCCAGCAGATGGAGCCCCGTTCATACCTATGAAGGTGTTGGTGTGTTTGAAATTAAAGTCATTGGTGTGAACCGTTATACATGTCGTGATACAATCCAGAAGGTAATAAAGGTAGATGACCATTTTACCTTTTATGCACCAACAGCATTTACGCCCAATTTTGACGGTGAAAATGATTGTTTTTCAGTGTGCGGAGCAGGTATTGACCCTAATGAATTTTCAATTAAAATTTATAACCGGTGGGGAGAACTAATATTTGAAAGCAAAACATACGATCAAAATGCAGGATGTGAAGGATGTGGTGAAGGTGCATGGGATGGGTCTATACGAGGCAACGTGAGCAATTGGGGTGAGCTGCTACCATCAGGAACGTATCCATGGATATGTGTTTACAAAGATGTGTTTGGCATTGAACATACGGAAAAAGGAGTTGTAAAGCTGATTCGCTAAAATTCATTCAGTATGCAATGTTATTTTCATGTCATATTGATTAATTCAGAGATAATATAGCATTATTACACAAGGTAGCTTTAAATTTTTTTCCTGAAAGAAAAGAGCTACCATAAACACATATCGGTATTATTCATTACTTTTACTTCCCAATAACTATTGCCAATATGCAACAATATACACTGCTTGCCAAGACGCTTTTTGGACTGGAAGATGTGCTTTCCCGGGAATTAAATACACTCGGAGCAAAAAACATCCAAATACGAAACAGGGCTGTTGAATTTCAGGGTGATAAATCAATGTTGTACAAAGCAAACCTCCACCTTCGTACAGCATTAAGCATACTAAAACCCATAGAAAAATTTTACGCTCACGACCCTGACAGATTATACCGCCGTGCAAAACGCATTGAATGGGATGCATATTTTCCACCAGACAAATCCATTCTCATTGATTGTGTGAGTTTTGGCGACAGTTTCACGCATTCCCAATACGCTGCCTTACGTTTAAAAGATGCCATTGCAGATTATTTCAGAAACAAACATGGCAAGCGTCCATCGGTGGATAAAAACGACCCTGACATTCGGCTTGATCTCCACATTGTTGACAAACAGTGCCGCATTTCTCTGAACAGTTCCGGGCAAAACCTGAGTAAACGGGGGTACAGAAAAGAAAAAACCGAAGCGCCTTTAAATGAAGTGCTTGCAGCCGGGTTATTACAAGTTGCCGGGATGGATAACTACCCCGTAATTCATGATCCCATGACAGGCTCCGGGACCATAGCCATCGAAGCAGCCATGATAGCGGCCAACATTGCCCCCGGGATAAAACGACAATTCAGTTTTGAACACTGGACTGATTTTGATGCCGGATTATGGAAAACAATTAAATCCGCTGCCATTAAAAACAAGCAAGCTCCCGACATTCAAATCATTGCATCAGATGTAAACATGCAGGCTGTAACCATAGCCATGAATAACGCTGAAAGGGCTGGGGTAGAAAACCATCTTACCCTAAAAAACATGGATTTTTTTCAATCCTATCCAAAAACAGATCAAGGTATGCTGATTATGAATCCCCCTTACGGTGAAAGACTGGCGAAAGACAAGCAGATCACAGATTTCTACAAAAAAATCGGTGATCATCTCAAACAACACTACCAGGGATGGGATGCTTGGGTATTCAGTGGCAATCTGAGCGCCTTAAAGCAGTTCGGATTAAAACCATCATCCAAAATCAAATTTTTCAACGGCCCAATGGAATGCCGGTTACAACAATACAAACTGTACAGTGGAAGTAAAAAAACCGGAGACAATTAATGTATGCCTGATTTTTTTCTGTATTATACATGATTCAAGTTTGTTAAAACGGAAACACTCAAAAAACATTCCCTGCTTGCTCCATGCATGAATAAGTTTGCAACATCCAAATGCATCAACCGTCAATATAAAATCACTAACAAACAGTCTTAAAAAAAGCTAAATAAAATTAGCTTAAGAAATATTATCTATAACTTGCGTTTTATTTTGTTTAATTTTGGAAAATGAATGGCAATTTTGCATCAACATATATGTTACCAATCGTTATTGGGATAATAATGATAAACCTGGGACTTTCCCTTAATCTCAGGGATTTCAGGGAAATCATTAAAAACCCGAAACAAATAGTAATAGGGCTTATCTCCCAGATGATACTCTTACCCTTAATTGCCTTTGGCATTGCAAACATTTCAGGGCTATCACCAGAATTAAAAGTTGGCATTATGATTATTGCTGCTTGCCCCGGCGGTGCAGTGGCAAATTTAATCACCTACTGGTTAAAAGGAAGTGTCCCCCTGTGTCTTTCATTGACAACCACAAATTCAATACTTATATTAATAACCTTGCCGGCAATCGTGTATTTTTCGTTGTATTTTTTTACCGGTGATGCAGGGTTAATTGCCATGCCAGTGACTTCAATGATAATTAAAATATTTTTCATGATTTTGATCCCTGTAGGAATCGGGATGTATATTAGATATAAAAACAAATCTGGTGCAGAAAGGATCGAATCATACATGAAATATCTCACAACATTACTATTGGCCGTAGTTTACAGTTTTGTGATCTTTGAAAAAAACGATGGTGAAATGACAAAACTGAGTGAATATCTGGAAATTGCTCCCTGGGTATTTACAATGAATGTATTAGGAATGATTGCTGGTTTCCTGATGGGAAGGTTGAATAGATTAAACATCCAAAAACAAATCACCCTGGCGGTAGAAGTAGGCATACAAAATTCAGCCCTGGCCATTACCATTGCCGGGAGTGAAGCTTTTCTCGGCAACCATGTAATGGCATTACCAGCAGTGGTATATGGAGCATTTACCTTTTTCAATGCCGTGATTTTTGGATTGATCATCAAAAAGATCCGACCTGGAAATAAAACTAATTAGGGTCTGTCCATAATGTCCGATTTCTGCGTTATGCTTGTTTTGAAAACAGTTATTTACAAAAGTAAACTCCTTGATTTTCAAAACCACGCAAGCCTTGAACTCGAACATTATAGCTCAGACACTTGACTGTATTGACGGACACTAATTAGTGTCCGTCAATAATATAAGAAACTCTTTATTTTGAAAATCCCAAACCCAAAATCCAAATTTCAAAATAAATACCAACTTCTAAATCCCAATTTTT
>CAZGPW010000163.1:0-11357 GCA_964527535.1 uncultured Bacteroidales bacterium | reverse complement strand
CTTCTGTTCTTTTGTAAACTTTCTTTTTTTCATGTCTGTTTGCATAATTACTAATTTTTATTGATAATTATGTCAGACTTATTCGGGGGCTAATACAGTAAAGATGGTATTATATATCTATTCATCAATAACAACAATTTTTTCATAGCCTTTGATGGCATCAGAGCAAGATAAAATCACCACATAAACGCCTGGTTTTACAGAAGACATGTTTATGCGTGTATTTACAGATTTGATGTTATCAATATATTTTACGAGTTTTCCTGACAATGTATAAATACCGATTTGAGAATTTTCACAATCATCATCATCAATAATAACGTCTAAACTTTGTGTTGCAGGATTGGGATGCATGTTTATTCCCTCACTGATTTGGCCGGTATTAACATGAGTGCTTTCAACCGTTACTGTAACTTCAGCATTTGTAATACAATCCTCCCCTACAACAAGAACGTTATAGGTTGTGGTTTCATCAGGTGAAGCTAATGGGTTGGGGATTGAAGCATTATCCAATCCGGTTTCGGGACCCCACAAATAATAATCCCCACCTGTGGCATGTAAATTCACGCTTTCTCCCTCTTGAATCGTAACATTACCTGATACAGTGATATTACAATCATCGGAATACAACACATTCCTGGGTGATGTTGCCAATTGTATCCCGCTTGCTCCATCATAAAACATAAAGTACGAATTTGAGTCCGGCACAAAAACAACCTCTGGCGCCCATGACGAGGAGCTGTCATTTTCAGGATTAAAGGGAGGATAAAAATTATCATACACGGGGTTCCCGGGATATTTTATCCAATGAATTCCATCAAGCGAAACAGCGTATCCAACAGCAATTGAATCCCACATATTATCTACAGCAGGCATTGCTGAATACCACATTTCAAAAACATCCCCGGTTTTGATAACAGACGGGACGCTAACACCTGAAAGATCATATAATTCAGGGCCTTTACCAATAACGGGATTATCCTGATATTTTTCCCAGTAAAAGCCGTCAACAGAAAACGCCATTGGAATATTATAATTCCACATCCATCCAACCGAAGCGTAGAACATGTTATATACAGAATTATCTTCATCATAACATACGGTTGGTGATTCTATCCATCTTCCATCATAATCAGTACTATCTCCCTTCGTCAAAAAAGGATTTTGTTCGTGTTTTGTCCAATCAGAACCATTGTTAGAATATGCAACCCCAAAAGCACAGGTAATTGAATCATAATGTAAAAACTCACTGATTGGCAATGTGGTTGAGTCTCCGTAAAAATACAACTTGTATCCTTCATTATCTTTCAGAATTTCGGGAGTATCGTGCCAATCTCTGTCCCATTCATCCTCAGAACCAAGTGGCAGCACAGGATTCCCATCGTTATAATGCACCCAGTTCACGCCATCTGCTGACCAGGCCGCTTTTATTCTTGATACACCACCGTAAGCTGATGCATACCACATTTTTACAGTATCATCATCAAGAATGCAACTGGCTTGTGCGCCGTTTGATAATACAGGGTTTTCAGGGTATTTTGTCCATTGAGTCTGTGCGTAACCCACGTTTGCAATTAACAGGAGAAACATGGCAAAACAACCTATTTTACGGATGTGTGAACAATTGTCATTTTTCATAATATTTACTTTTTATTGATAATAATCAAGAGTTCTTTTACAATTATCCATTATTCCACATAATGGTATTCCCATTGGATTTCATCATTGTCATAATAAATCAACCACATTTCATTGTCAGTTAATTTGATGATCTCGTTGGTTTCCCATGCTTCCCATTCATTTGTAAATGGATTTTCTATGCGTAATAAAAGTTCTGTCTGATCAGAATTTAACTTCCACTCAAGGTTTCCATTGAATGAAATAGGTTGCCCGATTCTATATTCCCCTCCTCCATCTTTTTTACAGGTATATACACAAGCTTCCTGATTTTCCAGTTCATCCTCGTCTTCTTCTCCATTTTTGAGAACTTTATCAACCGTATAAGTACCTGCTATACGCGCTGCTTTTGATTTAAAGCTGAAAATTGGCCCTTCTTCGTATTTATTGCACGCTGTAAATACTAATATAATACCTAAAAACATTCCGGATAAAATCACTGACTTTTTCATAATACACTGTTTTTTTAATTTATATATAAATACATTAATATTTAACCATTCTCTTTGTATATGCGAAATGATCAGAAAGTATTTTTATGACATACACCCCTTTTCTGTAATCAGCAATATTCATGGCAAGCGAATCTCCTGTAATATCATAGGAAACAACTAATTGTCCTGAAATATTAAAAATCTGAATCCTGTTTACCTTATCAAGGTTTTCAATATACACATAATTTTTGCATGGATTGGGATACATTTTTACTTCCCGATCAGACTGATCATCATCAATGTCAGTGCTTTCAACCGTTACTGTAACTTCAGCATTTGTAATACAATCCTCCCCTACAACAAGAACGTTATAGGTTGTGGTTTCATCAGGTGAAGCTATTGGGTTGGGGATTGAAGCATTATCCAATCCGTTTGCAGGCTCCCATTGGTAATACTCCCCTCCGCTTGCATCAAGCTGGGTGCTTTCGCCCTGGTTAATGGTAGCATCATCACTGACTGAAACATTGCAATCGGGAGAAAACAGGACA
The DNA here is from genome assembly GCA_964527535.1 of uncultured Bacteroidales bacterium. Classification (GTDB taxonomy): domain Bacteria; phylum Bacteroidota; class Bacteroidia; order Bacteroidales; family ML635J-15; genus JAQIBY01. Next base: position 8,698 of record CAZGPW010000163.1, on the reverse strand, counting down.
TCATGGGGTGCAGTAGCGTAAAAAATAGCATTGACAGCATACGTGGTATCCGGATTAAAAGGATCCTGGTAATGCCAGTGCTCGCTTTCAAAATACAGTTTATACTGGTTTTCAGACTCATCCCGGATAACATCAATGGCCCAAAAAACCGTGCTGTCTCCTTCGTTAGCAGTAAGCACAGGGTTTTCCGGATATGGTATCCAATGTATCCCATCCAGGGATACCGCATAGCCCACTTTCAATGAGTCCCAGGATTCATAAGGGGCTTCAACAATTTTCACCCCGGAATACCACATTTCATAAATCCCATCAGTATAAAGAATGGCTGCACCACCAGACCCTATGTCATTCCACGAAGGATAATCACCATACTGAATAACGGGATTGTCCTGAAATTTATCCCAATTATATCCATCCGGGGAGGTAGCGTAACCTATTTGCATGAATCCGGCATCCGGATAATTTGAATTGTCCATCCCTGTATAATACATGGTATATACATTTGAAATACTGTCAAAATCAACAGCGGGCAATTCCACGTGATGTCCGTCCCAATCATCAAATTCTCCTTTTTCAAGGACGATCCCCTGTTTTGTCCAGTGTATGCCGTCATCTGATGTGGCCAGGCCAAGGGCAGTGTTTTCCTGTCCTGCCTGGTATGTTGAATCCCCATAATAATACAACTTAAACTCATCACCATCCCAGCAAATACCGGGGGTATCCAGCCATGCATTATCCCATTCACCATCATTTCCAACGTCCAGAACAGGGTTATCAGGATGCTTTGTCCAGGTAATCCCATCAACAGACCATGCATAATGGATTCTGCCCCTGGCAACGGTATCAGGATCATTGGCTTCAACAACGGCATACCACATTTTTATGGTATCGTTGTGTATGATCACAGAAGGCTGACCATAAGCTCCCCAGACATAAGTTTCCGGATCCATGGCTAATACGGGATCTTGGGAATAATAAGTCCAGTTTGTCTGGCAAATGGCATGTGTAGCCAGCAAACATAGTATCAATGTAAGTGTTTTATGCTTCATAATATAAATTAAAGAGTTATCAGAAAAATTAGCAACATCATGATGCTATTGAATTGGTTTTAATTCACAACGATTTTACCTGATGCCACAGGATGGTTATTGACCTCCACACTCACCACATAAATGCCTTTTCCCCACCCATTAGTTTGAATGGGAATGGTATTCTTATCAACTTGCTTTCGTTGGATTTCTTTGCCCGTAACATCGTAAATTACAACACACATGTCCTTATTGTTTTGATTATCTCCTATTTCAACGACAAATAAATCATTTGCCGGGTTTGGGTACACAGAGATTTGCGAAGCAGATACATTTCCTTCATCAAAGGGAGTTAATGTATCATCAAAAGCTTCAATGATAATCACGCCTGCATTGAAATCAGACAAGTAAATCAACCCGTCATCGCCCACATTGATTGATTCACTGCCAAACATATTGTTCCAGGCGCCCCTGCCCTCAAACTCAGCTACCATTTCAGGATTTGTCGGATCGTTCACATCAAAAACAAAGACTCCTTTTCTTTTTTCTGCTACATACAAATAATTGTTTTTCAATTTCAGGTCAATAGCGTTCATGTTCATATCATTATACACGGTTAATTCAGTAAACATCTCATCAGACCATTGAAACAAATGTATGCGCCCGCTTCTTGCCACCGCAACCAGTTCACCATCAACATCAATGGCATTGATATCGTAAATGCTGTCATGTATAAGCACCGAATCCAGGTTGATTAAGGAGTCATCATAGGCCATTGAAGCTTTGAGGAACAACTGCCCTGAAGCGGAATCCTGCTTTTCACCGTAAAAAACAATATCGTCAAAAACACAAAATCCTTTTGGAGTATTGTACACAGTTTTTTCAAAACAGATTGAGTCTGACTGGTCAAAAGGATCAATAACGGAAATGGCAGCATGCCCTGTAAAGGGGTCTTCCTTGCCGGCAATTACCCTTAGTCCTGTATTAGTTTGCAGGGATTTCAGTGCTACTGTCCAGCTCATACTTTTTTTACCAACCGAATCAGGAGAAGCACCCTGCATCCAGGGTTTTAAATTATAAATATGCCCGCTGCCAAGCAAAATAAGCGTATCATTGAGAAAATCAAAATCACTGACAAAGAAATGATTTTCCTGGCTGTACAAATGTAGCAGCATGGATTCTGTGTTCTGACCGTTGCTGAACATCAAACTGTCAAGATCATAGGCAGCAAGCCCCCATCCTTCATGAGCCACCCACAAGGTATCGTTTCTTACCAGACTGCTTTGGGTCCAACCACCTGTTTCCATCATCATCAGCGTATCCAGGGGCTCAGCATCGGAAATGTCATTGATTGCTACACCCAGCCATTCTGAAGAGGTTGCCATATAGGGAGTCCCTGTCATCAGTGCCACATCAAAATGCCATAAACCCGGATTGTAATATTCAATCATGTCCATGGTATCAGCAGGCAAGCCACTAGCATCCAAAACCGGCACATAAGTTAACGGGGCCCCCATGTTGATATCAACCCCACATCCTGTAGCAATATAAAGCGTATCATTTCTGCTGTCCATGTTTTGAATGTTTGCTGCTGCTACAATTGGTAAGCCAGAAATATGATACGTATCAAGCACGTCGATGCTTCCCCCGGAAAATTCAAGGGCATGGAAATATGAATCAAATCCGGCATTCGGTGATCCCCCGCACACATAAATTATGCTGTCATTTCCATCCGAAAACTGCAGTTTGTTTATTCCCTTTATGGTACTGTCCTGCCATGTAGCAAGTGGAGTATCGTAATTTCCTTTTTCGTAAACCATCACTTTACCTTCAAACAACCCCCGTTGTCCTATTGCAACAAGATCATTCCTTTTATCAAGGCAATAAAGCCCGGTTAATGGCCCTATTTCATCAAGGTAATCAAATCCGGTTTGGTTTGAGTAAGTCAATCTGGAAATTCTCCCGTTATAAGGAACGAGTAGGGTATCATCAACCATTGAAAGATCATAAGCTGCTCTTTTCACAAATGGTCCGTCAATGTGCAAATGATCCAGTATCTCAAGCGTGTCAGAGGCAAGGTTTACAGCGTATAATCCGTCAAATGTTGCCGCCACCAATAAGGTACTGTCATCATACATTGCTGTTTGGTTGATAAGCCCAAGAAACGATCTTTTACCCATTATCTCAGGATTTTCCGGATCACTCATATTATATACCCACAGGCTTGTACCACAACCAACGATCAATCTGTTTGTGGTTTCATGCCAATCAACATAGTACCCGGCACCTCCGGGCGTTTGTCCAATGCGGTCAAGGGATTCAACCGTTTGTGCGTTGAGATTAGAAAGTAAAATCACTGAAATACAAATACACGATGCAAGCAATTTCATAACTTTAAGTTGTTAAATTGTTAAAATTGTGTAAATGTAAACGAAAATTTGCACCCGACCATCCGGGCAAGTGAGTTTTTATACCATTCACATTTCCAAGCAGGTATAATACTAATAGGCACCTATATGATACTTAAATCACGTGCGATTTTGAGGTTAAATATGAGAGGATCATTACCCTGCAGCTATCAAGTTCACTTTTCATATTCCACTGAAAACCTGTAATCTTCCTGCAGCCTGATCAGTTTTAATGCGGTATTTACCAGTGGCATGGTTTCCCCTTTGTAAGGGAATCGCAAATTCATGCAATGCCCTTCAATTTTACCTTCGGAATCAAGGGCAGGTTTAATATCATGTCCGTATTTCAATAGCAATGGAAAAAACAGGCTTACATCGTACCCCATGAAGGCAAATTTATCCGGCTCATCCAGGAAATCATCTCTGAATTGTTTGATCATGCTGTAATTTAAAGAATCATTATAATCAACAAATGCAGGGGATACGTATGAGAACCTCAATTTTTGGTATTCTTCCATTTCAACGTATTTCTGCTCCATCCATTTTTCTTCACCAAATAGAATAACTTCGCTTTCTTCGCATTGATAGAGGGTATTCATTAGTCCGGGAACAAAAACTTTATCTGACGAAGCGGATATAACAAAAGTTGTGTCTTCGGGGCTCAAGCCATTTTTTAAAGCATCTTTGTTTTCCCTGCTGTAATTAATGGTAGCAATGCTATCGTACTCCGGTTGTCCGTGCGCTGAAAAATAATCAACAATGGAAAATTTTATTTCATCAGCGTATGCCATTGTTGCATGCATCCCGTCATGAACAATCACCACCGGATAATTATGTTCAATCAGGTATTCCGCAACAAAAAACCATTTAATCTGCAAACTGGGTTGTACACTGATCAGACTTTTGTGCCGGAACAATTTGTGGTCTTCGGGATCAACAAAAGTAATCACATTGACATCGTTTGTATCAGCGTAATTTAAGGCAATTTCAATATTTTCTTTACCGATGGGGCCTATTATTAAATCCGGAGGTTTTTCTAAATCCTGTAAGATGGTTTTGGTTTTTTCAATGCTTCCTTTAGTATCATGTACATTGAGGTTTACCGTTCCCCGGAGGGTGTCAAGCTGCTCCAGCCCAAGCAGTAATCCCTCATATAAGCGAATCATGGATTCGGTATATGGGTATAACGCGGGTTGCTTGTCATCTTTTTCTTTATCCCTGATGCGTTCAATGTTTGCTTCCACATTAAATGGTAACATAATCAGCACATCCAAATCTTCAAGCCGTACCGGTTCCAGGGAGTCGGGTACCTGCAGCAGGCTGTCAGCCAGGGCAATGGAATCCGGGCTGATGGTATCGTACACTGAAATGGTATCAAGCCTCACATGCGCCTGTATGCTGTCGTTTAGTTTAGGAAAGGTAACCACATAACGTATTTTTTCGCGGGGTATTCTGATCTCTTCACCTACCCAAATGTCCCGGTTTTTCAATTCGGGATTTGCATCGGTAATGTGTTCCAGTTTTACCTTGTATTTTTTTCCTATGCGATATAAAGTTTGCCCTTTTTTAACCGTATGATAAACATACTCTGATGTGTCTCTGGTAAATTCAGGATCACTGAAATCAACTTTTTCCTGCTGCAAGGCATGTTTCGGAATAATGATGGTATCCTTTCTTTTCAAGCCTCCGGTTTCCAGCCCGGGATTGGCTTCGTAAATCTCCTGTATGGTGACATCATAGCGCTTTGATAGTGAATACAGGGTATGTTTTCGCCTGATTCTAATCACGTGATATTCAGATGTATCTATTTCAGGCTGCATTTCTTCTGCACTTTTCAGCGGCCGGACGGGAATTTTTATTGTGGAACCGGCTTTCAAACCACTTGATAAATCCGGGTTATGCACCAGCAGTTCTTTTTCTTTTACGTTGTAGGCTTTGCAAATTGAATATAAAGTTTGGCCTTGCTTCACTTTATGCAGGTAAAACTTTTGCCCGTTCATTATTATTTTTTCATCAGAAATGGGGACATCAGGGGATTCCTGCTGTGCCAAGGCATATCCGGTCAGCAACATCAACACAATTGTCAAGCAGAAGAATCTATTCATATTTGTTATTCATAAATAGCATACAAATGTACTATTAAAATAGCAATTTCAAAAGTTGTTATTTATTACGCTACTATTTCCCCGACAATGTTTTAATCTCATTGAGCTTATTCAGGGCTTCAACCGGGGTAAGGTTATTGACGTCAATGTCTTTTATCTTGTCACGGATATCTTTTAAGACCGGATCATCCAACTGAAAAATGCTCATTTGCATGCCTTCGCGTTGATTTCTGATGCTGGTGGTAGGCCTTTTCATGCTTTTATCGGCTGATCCTGCTTCAAGCTGCTCAAGGATTTGATTGGCGCGTTTTACTACAGAGGGGGGCATTCCTGCCATTTTAGCCACATGGATGCCAAAACTGTGTTCGCTGCCGCCCCGTTCCAGTTTACGCAAAAACAATATTTTATTGTTTGTTTCCTTCACAGATACATTGTAATTTCTGATCCTGGAAAAAGATTTTTCCATTTCATTCAATTCATGATAATGGGTGGCAAACAGTGTCTTGGCATGCACTTTGGGATGTTCGTGAATGTATTCTGCAATAGCCCAGGCGATGCTGATGCCGTCATACGTGCTGGTTCCTCTTCCCAGTTCATCAAGCAGGATCAGGCTGCGTTCGCTGATGTTGTTCAGGATATTGGCAGCCTCATTCATTTCCACCATAAACGTGGATTCACCAAGGGAAATGTTATCGGAAGCCCCTACCCTGGTGAATATTTTATCCACCATGCCAATGTTGGCGTTTGCTACCGGCACGTAACTCCCGGCCTGTGCCATCAGGCAAATCAAAGCCGTTTGCCTTAGCAATGCCGACTTACCTGACATATTAGGCCCGGTGATCATCATGATCTGTTGATTTTCGGTATCCAGCAGCACATCGTTTGGCACATATTCTTCTTCGGCGGAAAGTTGCTTTTCAATCACCGGATGTCTGCCCTGATGGATATCCATCATCAAAGAATCATCCACAGATGGTTTGTTGTATTCATTTTCTATGGCGGATACGGCAAATGAACACAGGCAGTCGAGATGCGCTATCATGGAGGCATTCAATTGTACTGCCTCGGTATATCCGGATAAAGCGGTGACAAGATTATTGAAAAGTTGCTGTTCAAGTTCCAATATTTTTTCTTCAGCCCCCAGTATCCTGGATTCATATTCTTTAAGTTCATCATTGATATAGCGTTCGGCACTTACAAGCGTCTGACGGCGCACCCAATCTTCAGGCACTTTGTGCTTGTGCGTGTTTCTGACTTCAAAATAATAACCAAACACACTGTTATAGCCTACTTTCAGGCTGCTTATGCCGGTTTCTTCCGCTTGCTGCTGCTGCATTTTCAGGAGGTAATCTTTACCGGAATGGGCAATTTTCCTGAGTTCATCCAGTTCAGAGGAAACCCCATCTGCAACGACTCCTCCTTTGGTCACGAGCACAGGCGGATCATCGGTGATTTCTTTTTCGATGCGGTCGCGGATTTCCTGGCACGGATTCAGTTGGTCACCAATTTGCCGGAGGCCTGTATCATCAATGTCAGACAGTTGTTGTTTTATGGGTTCGATGGCATAAAAAGCGGCTTTAAACTGATTTACCTCACGGGGATTTACCTTTCCGACGGCCACACGGGATATCAGGCGCTCAAGGTCACCAATGTTACGAAAATGTCCCGATAAATCATCCAATAATTCATGGTTGCTGATAAGAAATTCAACACTATCCAGCCGCTGGTTGATTTTTTGAACATCCAGCAGGGGAAAAGCCAGCCATCGTTTCAGCAGCCTCGCTCCCATGGCTGTTTTTGTATTATCCAGCACATCAATCAGGGATTTTCCGCCCGGATTGAGTGGTTGAAATATTTCAAGGTTATCTATGGTAAATTTATCCAGCCACACGTAATTGTCTTCGGTGAGCCTGGTGATGCCAGTGATGTGATCAATTTGGCGATGCTCAGTCATTTCAAGGTAATTCATGATGGCTCCTGCCGCCACAATACCTGATTTGGCATCTTCCACGCCGAAGCCTTTCAGGTTTTTTGTCTGAAAATGGTTCAACAGCTTATCGTAGGCATTTTCGAGGGTAAACACCCATTCATCAAGTGGGTATGTAATAAACCGGTCGCCCAGAAACTCATCCATTTCCTTTTTTTTGGAACGGGGATACAGCACTTCTTTGGGCTTCATGCTTTGCAGCAACTTATCGGCATAATCAGGTTTTCCTTCGGCGAGCAAAAATTCACCGGTGGAAATATCCAGAAAGGCCAACCCTGTGTTGTGATTATTCAGATAAACACATGCAAGGAAATTGTTTTCACGGTGCTCCAGCACATTTTCGTGCATTGAAATCCCGGGGGTAACCATTTCCGTAATGCCCCGTTTTACCAATTTTTTTGCTGCTTTAGGGTCTTCGAGCTGTTCGCATATAGCCACCCTCTGCCCTGCTCTCACCAGGCGCGGCAAATATGTATCAAGTGCATGGTAGGGGAATCCGGCCAAATCCACATAGGAAGCAGCCCCATTGGCTCGCTTGGTTAATGTAATCCCCAAAATACGTGATATTTCAACGGCATCCGTTTCAAAAGTTTCGTAAAAATCCCCCACGCGGAACAACAGGATGGCATCAGTATGTTTGGCTTTGATCCTGTAATACTGATCCATCAACGGGGTTTTACTTGTCTTTTTTGCCATATATATAAATGTATATTAGCGCTTCTAATAAAACTATTGCATTCAAAAATTAACAAATCTCAAACATCAAACAACAAATAATAATCAAAGACCAATTATCTAATATTCAAACAGTTTAAAAATTGAGCCAGGTCTAAAAATTGGAATTTATTTGTCATTTGGTGTTTTCTTACAAGATTATTTAAGGCAAAAATACGATGATTTTTCCCTGAAAAAAAATCCAATCACTATGATTTATCAACACTGTGAATTACTGGTACCGTATCCACTCTTGTGTTCTGTACAACGGGCCTATGTATCCTCTTACGTTCAATCTCTTGTCGTTTTCAGCCCAGATTTTACAGTTGTAATATTTTCCTTTTTCGGGATCAAGAATCCCCTCATCACCTTTCCATTTTCCCCTATTCTTTTCAAGGCCGTATATGATGCGCATGCCTTTCAATGGTTTGTTTTTTAATTTGCCGGGGCATTCGG
>CAZGPW010000162.1:0-13497 GCA_964527535.1 uncultured Bacteroidales bacterium | reverse complement strand
TTTTGGGCTTTTTTGAAATTCTGATATGGGTTATTGCCATCAGTAAGATCATGGAAAACCTGAACAACTGGGTAAATTATGTTTTTTATGCGGGTGGATTCAGTGCAGGAACTTATGTTGGTATGTACCTTGAAGAAAAGTTGGCCATCGGAAAGGTAGGCGTACGCATCATAACCCGCAAAGGGGCTGAAAAACTCATTGAGAGCATCCGGGATAATGGCTTTGGGATCACCTACCTTGAAGCACAAGGGCGACAGGAACCGGTGCATGTGATATTTTCCACCTGCTCACGGAAAAACCTGAACAAATTGCTTGAATTGGTACACAATTACAACCCCAAAGCGTTTTATACCATAGAAGACATTCGTTTTGTCAGTTGTGATTATAAAGGTGTAACCGCCACAGATCATAAACACAGGCTTTTCAGGCTGAGGAAGGGGAAGTGACTGAAGGTGAGTAATTAAATCGTATTAATTGTTTTCCGGATTTTCTTCTTCTTTTTTTGGTGTAATGCTGTTCAAATACCGGTTCAGGAGGCTGCCAAAGGTTGAAAAGGATTCTGTATAAAAAAGCCCGACACCCTGGGTATATGGGCCGTAATCGTATTGCATCTGGGATTGGGTGTTGGCACGGGTAAAGCCTTTTACACGCAGGTTGCCTGATTTATTGACTTTAACCTGCACTTCAACGTCTCCCACAATATCGCTGGTTGTATTTTCATGCTCACCAACCCCCACATTACCGTTTATAAGCACCCTGTCATTAAGCAACTGGGTTGAGAGCGCTACTTCAAGTTCCTGGCTTGTGATTTCATCGCCCGGGCTGTAATTTACACCAATATCAAAATCATCGGAAATTTGCGACAACCAATTGCTTAACTGGTTAGATAACATTTCAAAAGATGTAACTCCTGCAATATTGGCTCCCCTAGATTCGGCACCTGCCATCTGCATATCATCGGGTGTATAAAAACGGTTTAACACAAGCAGTGTTAATACCTGTTTATTGATTTCATCGCCTGTCAGGCTGGCCAGCCTGGTTTTTGCTTTTTCATCTGCGTTGGGCACTTCAATATCAAACCGGATATCCGGATTGTTAAGCATCCCGGACATTGCCAGCACACATTTAACTTCAGTGCGTTTTTTGTAAATGCCGCTGGTATCCACACCAACCATCAGATCATACAAAGGGGCTTTGAGTTTATACACAGCCTCCAGGTCAAGTTTTCCTTCCATCGGGTCGCCATCCCATGAAATGGTGCCTCCGTCCTGCAACATAAAGCGTTTGTTTATAACGTTCTGCAAGGTAAACAGGTAGTCACCCCCTTTCACTTCGAGTTCCCCTTTCATGGCAAAATCCGTGTCAGGCGACACTTCAATATCAAGGTTTCCATCGCAGTTTGCCCGTATCATGTCTCCCACTTTGGGGTCAAAAACAAGGCGCGCTTCTGCTTCGGGGGTGACATCAATATTCAAAAGAAAAGTGACATCAAAACCGGTTTGAGATACCAATTCCTCAATGTTCTCTTCACTCACCGAATCTGTGATAAAGGTTATCCATGGGTTGTCATCCGCTTCGTATGAATCGGTCATGGGCAACACAAATACCGTGTTTTTTTCGGTTTCAGCTTCCGATATATCTATAACAATGTCTTCTGTGCTGCCGTGTATATTTGCCCTGGCGGTGGCAAAGGCAGAGCCATAGTAAACAGGGTTGTCGGCTTCTGTGGTGTTCATGATATGGTAATTCTCCAGGCTGATATCAAAGTTATACCGGATATTTTTAAAATTTTCATGTGTGAGTTTTCCTTTCAGAACACCGGGATTACCATGCTCGTCAGCTATCAGGAAATTTTTAAACACCAGTGAATCTTTATACACATAAATGGAATCACTGAGGTTAAATCGTGCCATAAGCATATCATAGGTCAGGCCTGCCCGGTCAAAATTCAAGGCTCCCCTGATGTCCGGATCCGACAATTTACCAATCACATTGATGTTTCCGTCAAGGTTGCCCCGTACTTTTAACAGGCCGGCATCAACCAAATAAGGCTCCAATACCGACAATCCGAAATTGTTGATATTGAGGGTGAGATTGATGGTATCGGTTGAAGGATTAAGCATGCCCCTGAACGAAATATAGCGGCTTACGCCATCAAGTTTGATGGCATTGGAAACGTGGTCATAATTGCTATTTACCTGCAACCTGCCAAACTCTTCATTGTTGATATACAGGTCTTGTAATTCCAGGAAAGCCCTGAAATCCAGCTTGTCATAAATATCATCCAGGCGTCCGTTGCTGTTGAGCTTTCCTTTCAATTGATATCCTGCATTTTCAAGCATGGGATTAAGAACCGATATATCCACATTTTCAATATAATACCGTAGGTCCTTGTCAGGATCATGTGAAACATCCCCGACAAACCGTATTTCTTGTTTCTCATTGAAAAAATTAAAATTATCCACACTGATTTCAGATGTATCAATTTCAATGCGGTTTTCACTCAGTTCCCATTCTTGATTTTTTAGAATAAAATCAGATTGATATGTCTGGATAGTCAGTGCAATGTTATTATGCAATGATTTTTTCATCATTAACGTGGTTTTCAAATTGCCAGAATAGCGCAGACTGTCCTCATTATCAAAAGCCAACATCATTTGCACAGAATCGTTCATGGTTGTTGAGGAAAGATTAAATCCCTGCAAATATTGATTGTCTTTATTTCTGATCTCTGAAAATTGCATATCTAAACCAACCGATTCTTTCCCGGCAAGCAAATCCATTTGAAAATCATTTATGCTGATGGTATCAAAACGAATTTCATCCGCAATGCAATTGATTTCATATTTATCTGTATTTGCATTGATATTACCATTAATCTTAATGGAATCATCCAGCCTGAGTTGAGGCATAAAAAACTTTGTAAAATCTGACAACCGGTAAAGATCGGCTTTGAAAGACAGGTACCCCGGATTCATGGGCAACCAGTCTTTATCTTCTTTTGCCAACACCGGTAAATAATTGTACATCAATCCTGAGAGGGACGTGATCATATCAGGAATATCATACTGCCCTTTAACTTCAATATTGAAATAATCACAATCTACATCCACAAACTGTTCTCCCCGCAAGGTGCCTGTATTAATATCAACTTTATTAATATTGACAGAATCCTTATCCCGCTTAAAATACATGTTTGCAAACTGCAAATTCCCGTTGGCTGTATTGATACCATCGCCTTTAAAATTGGCTATCATTAGAAATCCGGCCTCTGAAGGAATGGTGTCAAAATGCAGTTCATACAGATCGGCAGATAAATCTGCACGAAAATCCATTACAGGGACATTGTTTTCCATTTCATAACCACCGAGGAATTCAAATGAAAGATTGGGATCATCAATAGACAACTCACCATTAAATGAAGTATTGGTAACGCGTCCTGCAATTTCAATGTCGGAGTAAGGATAATTATTGATTTCTGCTTTGTGTATTTTGCTACCAAGCGCAAAATCATATCTACCGGTACTGTCAATGCTGCCCTTTAAATTTGCATCCATATTGATTTTTCCCAGTAAATCTTCTTTATCAAGCAATTTACCCACTTGAACATCCAAAACATCAACCTTACCGCTAAGGACAATTTTACCTGTGGTTTGATTGGTCTGCAAAGCAAGGTCAGTGGCTATGTTTCCTGCATTGGTCATAAACAGTCCATTTGCCACCAGGTCATTGACCATCCCTACCAATGTCCCTTCAAAGTTTACTGCACCTACTTTTTTTAATGCAGGGGGAGCTTCAAAAGCCTGTTGTTTATCAAAAGGAGGTAAAAATATGGTTTCTGCATCCCGTATGGATGACGATAATTGATGTACTTCAGCAAAAACAAAGCAATTTTCCATATCAGGCAAACCGTTGAGCCGAATATCCGTTTCCAGCCTGGTATCATTTCCGTAGGCAAAATTAAAATCGCTGATTTTCAAATTGGATAATGTGCCTTCCAAATTGGCACTCAGGCTCACCTGTTGGTCTAATCCTTTCAAATCGGGCATAAAATACACAGCATCTTCAGCCGAAAGCAAGCTGGAATCTATGCGTACATTCAGATTCAAATTGTTCCACGGATCCTGGAAACCATCTCCTGACAAAGCTACTTCCATCAGTGAAGCATACAACATGGAATGATTTGATTTCAAAAAGAAATCTGATACCTGATATAAACTATCCGACAGCAATATTACACCTGACATTTTTTTTATCCCGACGCCTGATTTTTCCTGAAAAGCCAGGTTATCCAGTTCAAGTTCTATGGTATCACCATGCATCTGAAAATCCAAAACGCAAACATCAAAACCATTAATCAGAATATCGGATGTATTAAACACCCCAGGCGATGTTTCCCAGGGTGCATCCTGGTATTTTACATCAGCCTGCTTAAAACTGAATTCATCACAAAAAATATCAAAGGGCTCAGCTGTTTTTTCCTTTTTTTCTTTGTCTGAGCTGAACTTGTCAAGGATAAACTGAAAATTAAAGGTTCCGGCAGTATCTTTTTCAATGTTAATTGTGGGATCAACAATGCTGACTTCTTTGAGATACAGGCGTTTTTTTCTTAATTTAATTGCTGCCACCCTGCCTACTACCTGATCGGCATGCAAAATTGTGTCCTGCATCTGATCTTTGATGCAAATATCATCAAGTATCAGCCGGTTGGGTAATTTCATATTCAGGCTGCCAATGCTAACATCCAGATCGTATCGCTGTGAAAGAAAAGTCACAGCTTTTCCTGCAAGGTAAGATTGGTAATCAGCAGACTGCATCAATACACCATTCACAATCAAAAACCGCAACAATACAATTATCACAACAACAATTACCCGATATGTTCTTCTCAGCCACACAATTCAATTCTATATATTGTCAATTAAAAACGCTTAATATAGTTAATAAGGTTTGTTTATGAGTTTAATAAAAGAGGGGTTAGTTGTGAGGGGTTAGGTTTTAGGAGGAAAACTTTTCCTAACACCTAACCCCTAACTCCTAAACCCTTATTTTGAACTTTGATCTTTTATTTTTTATTAATTATTTAACTTTATAAACAAAAACTAATTAGTTACTATTTTTAATATTTGATACAAAAATAACAAAGCGGACATATTATATTGCATCAAAGGGTGCAAAAAACATGCAAATCTTTACTTTTGCAAAAAATTAACCTCATGGGTGTATATATTTTAGGCATAGAAACTTCGTGTGATGATACTTCAGCAGCAGTGTTGCATGGAAATTATGTACTGAGCAACGTTACCGCCGGCCAGAATGTGCATAAAGCTTACGGAGGGGTTGTGCCCGAACTGGCTTCAAGGGCTCATGAACAAAACATTATTCCCGTGGTGGACCAGGCGTTGAAGAAAGCAGGTAAGAAACTGCAGGATATGTCAGCCATTGCCTACACACGGGGCCCCGGTTTGCTAGGTTCTTTACTTGTTGGCAGCAGTTTTGCCAAAGGTCTGAGCGTGGCTTCCGGCCTCCCCATGATTGACGTAAACCATTTGCACGGACATATTTTTGCCCATTTTCTAAAAAATGAAACAAACCTGTCGCAGCCTGTCCCGGATTTTCCCTTTTTGAACCTGTTAATATCGGGAGGACATACACAAATAATCCAGGTTAATGATTATTTTGATTTTACGGTGCTAGGCAAAACCATTGATGATGCTGCGGGGGAAGCATTTGACAAATCTGCCAAAATCATGGGCATAGATTATCCCGGCGGGCCGCTGATTGACAAATTAAGTAAAGATGGGGACCCTCATAAATATACGTTTGCAAAACCCCGCATCCCTGATCTGGACTTTAGTTTCAGTGGCCTAAAAACGTCATTTCTGTATTTTCTTCGTGATCAGGTAAAGGCCAAAGACAAATTCATTGATGAAGAAAAAGCCAACCTTTGCGCTTCGTTGCAGCATACCATTGTGGAGATCCTGAATGAAAAACTGGTAAAAGCTACTGAACAAACAGGCATTAAAAACATTGCCGTTTCCGGGGGTGTATCGGCAAATAGTTATCTGCAACATCAACTGCGATTAACAGCTGAAATAAAACACTGGCACCTTTACATTCCTCAACTGTCATACACCACTGACAACGCTGCCATGATTGCCATCATCGGGTATTATAAATACAAAAAGCAAATGTTTGCCGGACATGAACTCACTCCAAAAGCGCGGATGGCAGTAGATTATGTTTAATAAATCCATAATATGGATCGGTGTAAACTCGTTCAAAAACAAGAAAAATTATTTTTTTTTGAACAACGAGCAACCTTTTTGTTTACTTTTGGTCTGATTATTGTAAAATTTGTTTCAACAAAAAATTGAAAAGTTATGAAAAAAAGAATCAGTCTGGGTTTAATTCTCATTGTTTTATTTGGCTTTAATGTCAGTGCTCAAACCAAAGGAGCCAACATTTCCTGGGACAAGACAACACACAATTTCGGAACTTTTAAAGAAGAGGCAGGAAAGCAAACAGCGAAATTCACATTTAAAAACACAGGCAACGAAAACCTTATCATTACAAATGTCCGCTCATCTTGTGGGTGTACAGCACCTGACTGGACAAAGGAACCGGTAAAGCCGGGAGAATCGGGATACGTTGCAGCCACCTATAATCCCAGGAACCGTCCGGGGAAATTCAATAAGTCAGTAACCGTTACCATCAACGGAACACCACGAACAAATGTTTTGCGGATCACAGGAAACGTCACCCCGCGGGAAAAAACCATTGAAGATTTTTATCCTAAAGTGTACGGCGAACTGAGACTCGAAACCTCCCACATCGCGTTCGTTAAAATCAAAAACACAGAAAAAGAAACTGAATCCATCGGCATTGTCAACATGTCAGACAAACCTGTCACTGTTGACTTTAGTAATGTTCCTGATCACATTGACATGAAAGCCGAACCCAAAACACTGCAAGGAAAAAAGGAAGGCGAAAAACACGGTGAAAAAGGAAAAATCATTGTTGAATATAACGCAAAAGCCAAAAATGATTACGGTTTTGTCATTGACAGGGTTTATCTCAAAATCAACGGCGAAAAGAATTACAAAAACCGGCTTTCTGTAAGTGCTACCATTGAAGAAGACTTCTCCCATTTAACCAAAGAAGAGCTGGCCAACGCTCCCAAAATAGAATTTGACAACACCGAACATGACTTTGGAGATATTAAACAAAAATCAAAAACGACCACCAAATTCACATTTAAAAACACTGGAAAATCTGACCTTATTATTCGCAAGATCAAAGCCTCTTGCGGATGTACCGCTACTAAACCCGAAAAAGATGTTATCAAGCCGGGAGAGAGCAGTTTTATCAATGTCACATTCAGCTCCGGCGGCCGGCGTGGCAAACAAAGAAAAACAATCACTGTCATTGCCAATGATCCCGAACAACCTAGCACAAGGCTCAGGATTGAAGGAACGGTACAACCATAACCCCAAAATACAATCAAAAAAGACTGCCTTCAGGGGCAGTTTTTTTTATCTGATTGTTACTTATTGCCTGATTGTAAACCAATTTTTTGTATCTTGCATTGCATAATAAACACCCCATGCAAAAGCTTATACTGTTCATATTCGTGTTTTTGGGAATATCCGTAGCTTCGGCACAGCACCAAAGCACACAAGCCTCCCATAACAATGATATCATCATAAAATTACAGCCTGAATACAGTTTCACAGACTTGCTTTATGATTTATCAGATGGGCTTAAAACAGAAAATTTATCCTTTACGCCCATTTACCCACATGCAAAAAAGCCTTCCGTGGAAAAAAATCAACATGGCCTGCCGCTGATTGACCTCACCCGGTTTTATAATTGCGATATACAAAGTACTGAACAAGCTGATTACTGGTTAAGAATCTTCAATAAATCCCCTGCAACAGAATACGCTGAAAAAAGACAAGCCCAGGGTTTGTTGTATGTCCCCAACGATCCGTTAAATCAGGCTGAACAATATTATCTTGATAACATTGACGCGTATTCAGCTTACGATGTGGAAACCGGGGACACCAATGTCGTTATTGCCATTACAGATACAGGTATAGATTTAGGCCACGAAGATCTGGTTTACAACATTGCCTACAATTGGGACGATCCCCTGGACGGTATAGATAACGATAATGACGGTTTTGTTGATAATTTTCGCGGCTGGGATGTGGGGGATGATAATAACAATCCGCAAACGGATTACAATGATCATGGCATTTATGTTTCGGGGATAGCAGCCGCCGACACAGACAACGGGCTCGGCATTTCAGGGACAGGGTTTAATTGCCGTCTGCTTCCCATTAAGGTCAGCGACAGCGACAGCCTGATCGTACGGGGTTATGAAGGCATTGTATATGCAGCCAACCAGGGCGCTACAATAATCAATTGTTCGTGGGGAAATCATCAATTCAGCCGGTATGAACAGGATATGATCAATTATGCTGTCAACAACAGAAATGCATTGGTAGTAGCTGCCTGCGGTAATGATAACGACATGCGTAATTTTTACCCTGCCAGTTATGCTAACGTCCTTTCCGTAGCTGCCACGACATCGGAAGATGAAAAATGGACACCTGAAAACACCGGTACATCGGGCGGATCAAGTTATGGCTATCATGTTGACTTATCTGCTCCGGGTACCATGATGCATACTACGGAAGCCGGTAACAGCTACCGTGATGTGTTTGCCGGAACATCGTTTGCATGCCCTGTAGCAAGTGGCGTTGCAGGCCTGGTAAAATCACATTTCCCCTATATGACACCTAATCAAATCATTGAAAGGTTGAAGAACACCACAGATAACATCGATACCATTCCATACAACACCGACTATGCCGGGCTACTAGGTACAGGCAGGTTAAATGCATTTAAATCATTGACCAACGATTTTCAGCCGGGGGTAAAATTTCGCAACATTGACATTTCTGATGACCGCGAAAACAATTATGAAAACAGCATGCTGGTGGAAATCACCGGTGATTTTTACAATTATCTTGCTCCAACACAAAATCTGCAGGTAGATATTAGTTGCAACAATCCGGATATTGATCTTTTCACCACCAACATCAACATCGGTGCATTGGATAGTCTTGAATCTTTTTCCGTTGTTTCCACTCCCATTCAGCTTGAGATACTTTCCGGGGCATCATCGGATGAACACGTTGTACTCACTCTTGAAATGACTGACGGAGACTGGCACCGTACTCAATACATTGAATTTTATGTGCTGCCATCATGGAAAATACTGACCAACGCTGACATGGAACTTAGCATTCCAGCCAACGGCAGACTGGGATTTTCTGACCTGTATAGAAAACACGGCCAGGGATTTAATTACGATATCACAAGGGATCTGTTTTATGATGCCGGTTTGATAACAGGGCAAAGCAGTACCATTTTATTTGACGGTATCCGCCAGGCAAACCAATTTTCATGGGAGGCCCCTCCTGCGTATATGGATTTCCCCGGCAGCACATCATGCATTTCCAACACTTTTTTTGCCGAAGACACTGAAAATGCGGTGAACCTGGAGATTCAACAAACCAGCATTGCCCCTGAAAACAATGACAATTACATCATATTGAATTATGATTTTATCAACCACAATTTATCGTCTATAGACAACTGGTATGCAGGCTTGTTTTTTGACTGGGACCTGATAAAGCCCACCCGCAATTGTACCATGTATGACAGCATAAGGAATTTTGGATACACATACAACACAGGAGACAATACTATATACGCCGGAATAAAATTATTGTCACCGCAGGATGTCTTCCAACATGCGATTGACCAGCGTTCACAAAGTGGTGTTGTAAATTTGATTGACGGTTTTTCCCATGATGAAAAGTTTTACTCCATCAGCAACAATCAGTGTTGTGCAGGCACTGAAAACGATGGCAGTGATGTTGTTCAGATATTAAGCGCCGGAAACATCACACTCCCCCCTGAAGACACGACAACCATCAGCTTTGCTGTGTTGACAGGCAATGGAATGTTAGACCTCATTCAAGCATCAGACAGCGCTGAAGCATATTACGAAACCTATTTACAACAATCATTCATTTCACAGGCTCAAAGCCATAATATACATATTTTCCCGAATCCGGCAGACAAACATTTCAATGTACAACTCCCGGAAAACATATACCATGCGCGTTTATTGATTTTCAACATCACCGGACAAAAAATCATGGATAAAAATTTGTACGGAAATACCACCCGGATTACATCAGATTTTGCCCCCGGTCAATACATAATGCATATTAATACAGCCACACAAACCTACCGTAATAAGTTGATGATTATTTCAAATGGGGATTGAGTTTTTTAAACTCTTTGATGAGTAATTCGGGTTTTTTCAGGCTTTTTTTGATCCAGTCGAGTTTCATGCTATCGTATGTTTCACTGTCAAGCTGCCATGGTATATCAGAATTGTGCAATTTTAATGTAAGGTGATGCAGAATAATAGCAACCGACACAGAAATGTTAAAACTTTCAGAAAACCCAAACATAGGGATATACAGGTACTCATCTGCCTCCTGAATGATGTCATCTGAAATCCCCGGTTTTTCGGCTCCAAAGCAAAGGGCAAATTTCCCCTTACTGATATCGAATTTGTCCAAACTCACATCATTTACGTGGGGCATGGTGGCAACTATTCTGTACCCATTATTCTTTAATGTATGCAAAGCGGAAATAGTATTGTTTTGATCATTTTTATAATGGTGGAGCGTCAACCATTTTTCAGCTCCCATGGTGACATCAGGGTTTATCCTGAATGCATTGTTATTTTCGATGATATGAACATTCTGAACACCAAAACAATCGCAAGACCTGAGCACTGCACTGGCATTGTGGGACTGATAAATATCCTCCAGCAAAACATGTATATAAGGTGTCCGGTGATCTAAAACCTCTGTTATCCTTTCGTATCGGCGTTCGTAAATAAACTGCAGTAAAAAGTTTGTCAATTTGTTTCTGTATTCATTCATCGTTACCCTGTTTTCAGAATAAAGGTAAAAACAAAAAGGAGCATGATAAAAACCATGCTCCTTTTGCATAATCCTTTTAATAAAAGGAATTATTTTACAGCGTTTTTCAAATCACTACCAGCGGAAAATTTAACAACTTTTTTAGCTGGAATGTTGATTACCTGGTCGGGTTTCTGTGGATTTCTGCCTTTACGGGCTGATCTTTTTGAAACTGAGAAGGAACCAAATCCAATCAAAGCAACACGGTTGCCTTTTTTCAAACTTTGTTTGGTAGTGTCAAGAAAAGCTTCAAGAGCTTTTTTAGAATCTGCTTTTGTCAAATTTGCTTTTTTAGCAATAGCATCAATCAATTCTGTTTTGTTCATAATATTAGGTTTTAAAGTTAAAAAATAAAATTTCTTTTCTTAATACAAAGGCAAATATAGTTTATTGTGCATACCAACCAAATTTAAAAGACATTTTTTTCAATTTTGTTAATAAATTAGCCAAATTGTTAATAACATCAAGGGTTCTGAGCGTTTTTTCGGAATTTTCAACCTGTTTTTTTGATGCTTTTATACTTTTTTAGCGTTTTATTTGTCATTTTTCACATAAGCAGTCTTCCTGCCTTATTTTTGTAGTTAAAGATTAAAAAAAAAGCTACATATTATCTAGCCCTTAAATACCCCAACTCAATAAAATCATTTTCCTTGTTTATCTCTTCTATATACAACAATCCTTTTTTTGTCATAATTGCACTGTTTAGGGATTTTCCAAGGTTCAATGTATCAACTGAAAACTTATTAAGAAACTTTCTGTTATCATCATACAATGCAAAGCCAACCGACTTTTGATTTGGATGTTGAGATGTTGCAGTGTCTCCATAAAAGCGATAATAACATTTTGTTGAGTCATCATAAAAAACCCGATAATACTGGAAGGTTTGTAAATATAGCTGCTTTGCTGCTTCCATGGAATTAATTGTTGTATCAGAACTTAATACAGGGTTGTGCTCAAATTCCTCAAACACAAACCTATCTACGGATTCATCGGCCGGATTGTATTTATAAACAGTTTCATCCATTGGGAACACAATGAGTAAGTCTTTATTGTATTCATTGAAAAAACAATCATTTGTCATTGATACTTTAATTCTGGAAAGGTAATTTTCAGGATATTTCAAATCAATAAAAGAGTGGTCACCTGTTGTAAGATTTAATTGATATACGCAGCGCATGTCTAATGCCTGTTGTTCTGTTTCACTGACAGAAAAATCTACTGCTGTAAAAAAGACTGTATTACTGCTTTGGTGATAAATATTATCCATGTCCCCTTGCATGGCTCCAGAAAAATAGACTTCATCACGCATACCTGTATTGCATATTGTGTCGATCACATTTTCGATGCAGTCATAAAGTGTAATACAAATATTATAACTATCATCAATGGTTGAAATTACAAGTTCCTCATTACTTATTGGAAGTACATCTGCTATTCTGGAAGAAAAAGGGTTGTTGTATGGAGCAGGAAATTCATAAACCACTTCATTACTATTATTGTTATCAACAGACTTAAACTTTATGTAGTCATAATTAATCTGATACAGATATATGCTGTCCTCTTTATTGACAAATCCCCATACATCACCACAACCAACATCCTTCATCTTAAAGTTTATCCTGGAATGGGCCACCTCTGGCAATAAATCGGTGCTACGCTGACAAGCAAACAGGGAGATGATAAGGAACACATAAAAAACATGTACACTTCTTAATTTTTTCATTGCTTTTCCATTCTCTTTTATAATACTGTTTTTGATGATTACCAAGGGTTCTGCTTAATCATACCGATATGTGTTCAATTCTGTTTTGTTCATAATATTAGGTTTTAAAGTTAAAATAAAAATGCTTAAGGCAAATTTATTATTGTGCATACCAACCAATTTTAATGACGATTTTTTTATGTTTTACTTTTTTTATTTTCCACTTAAGCAGATTATGAATTGCTATTTATATAATGATTACAATATCCACAGAAAATTTCAAACACAAACAGTGTATTGTTCATTTTTTCCAATAATGAATTTGGACAGTTTATAAATTGATAATATATTTGCATCGCATAAAAAGGAGAGATGGCAGAGCGGTCGAATGCGGTGGTCTTGAAAACCATTGAGCCCTCACGGGCTCCGGGGGTTCGAATCCCTCTCTCTCCGCAAGCCCAAAAAGCCCTGACGATAGTCAGGGTTTTTTATTTCCCCACATCCGCAAAAACTTGTTTTTGTCAGGATGCGGGGAAATAAAAAATACCGGCGTAACAAAGTGGAGCCGGCTTTTTGGGCTTGACTATCCCCCCTTTTGGGATCACGTGAGGCGATAGACGAGCGTAATCCCTGTAGCAGTGTAAGTTTTTTGGCGTAGAATAATACCTACACGCCTCCGTCAAAAACTTGTTTTTGTCAGGATGCGGGGAAATAAAA
>CAZGPW010000161.1:0-8466 GCA_964527535.1 uncultured Bacteroidales bacterium | reverse complement strand
CCAATGTCAATTTTTATATAAAGTGGTCTTCCATTAAAATAACAGTAAAACCTTTTTTTGCTAATTTAAACTTTCCCATTAAATTCGTGGTAGAACCATAATTTTAGTTCACTACCGCTCCTAAAATTTTGTGCAAATTTTGTGCAAACGAGGGCAGAGCCAAGCTGATGTCCTGAGCGCAGTCGAAGGGCGATGTCCTGAGCGCAGTCGAAGGGTTGCTTGAGCTTTGCCGAGAGCAGCCAAAATTATTTAAACTGGCAGGGCTAAAGCCCTTTCACCTTCCTTCATGGTTGCCACCACGACCTGAACGTCGTGGTTAATCGGTAGCTCATAATTAGGTGGGGCAGAAAGTCACCGGATTGATACATCTTTTAGACAGGGCTAAAGCCCTTTCCTTCTTTTATTCTTCTCAACCCCGGTCTTAAATCCGTGGTTAAGCTTGCATTCTTACCAACGCAACCGGTAGTCCGTGGATAGATGTTGTTCACTTATGGTATAGGATTCTCATTATTTAAATGGTATTTTATTATCATATCATAAACAGCATGAGCTTTATAGAAATAATGACAAACAGACATTTAAGTGGTTTGTTTAAAGTTTTTAACAGAATGTACCATAAAATTTACCACTCCTTATTTTGGTTATTGGCTTTTTTGTTATTTTTGCTGTGTTAAAATGATATTCATTCACAAAATGATTAAACAATGAGAACAAAAATTACAATTTTAAGTATTGCGGTGATTAGTTTTTTATTGAGCAGTTGCAGTACATCTGTTATTTTTACAAGTTCAGAAAACGATGCTCAGATATACGTTGACGGACGAAAAAGGGGATCAGGGCAATCATCCGTTATTAATATAAAAAAAGATAATTGCGTAAATGTAAAAGTAGAAAAGACGGGGTTTCTTACCGAAAGCCTTTTATACTGCTATAACGGAATGACTTTTGGTTCTCCAAAAACCAGGTATATTGAGCTGAAGAATGATGATGCTTATGACGCTTCAATTACTACTGATTATGCAAACAAAGATTTCGAAGTAACGGTAAGCAGTGATTTTGACGAAGCCCGGGCATGGAAAATCGTCAGCCAGATCGTAACCGGCTACTTTGATAATTTAGAAATGGCCGACAGGGCAACAGGTTATATGAAAACAAGCTGGCAAACAAAATCATTTACCATGCAAACCATCAGAACAAGGGTAATTGTAAAACAAAGCAACTCCAATCCATTGAAATATAAAATTAAAATCCTGAGTGAATACGCTAACGATCCTGAACAAAGCGTAAAAGACGACGATAAATTTAAAGAATGGGACAGGGTGTTACGTGCTTATGAGGGACTTGTAACCGAATTCCAGGCCAGGCTTGGAAAAAAATAAGCTGCTACTTGCATTAAATAGTTTTTCAGTTCAATAATTTTCATGATTTAAGGCATAACTCACTGGTAATATGTTGATTTGCTATGTGAGTTTTATGTATTATATTTGTAATTAACTGAGTTTTGAAATTAATCATTTTATAAAAACACCTTAAACCATGACATTAAAATCTGTAAATCCATACACAGGGGAAAACATTAAAAATTACCCTCAAACTTCTGCTGAGGCGCTGGAAGAAATTATCCACAAATCAGCAACCTGTTTTGAGCGCTGGAAAGAAACCCCGGAATCCCATCGTACAGAAAAGCTAAAAGCCGCTGCTGATGTACTCAGAAAACGCAAAACAGAATTTGCGCTGATCATTTCGAAAGAAATGGGTAAACTGATCAAAGAAGCCGAAGCAGAAATCGAAAAATCGGCATTGGTATGTGATTATTATGCCAAGCATGGCGAAACCTTCCTCCAGGATAAAAACATCAGTACCGGATATGACATTTCACGTGTAGTATATCGCCCGTTGGGGCCTGTGCTTGCCATAATGCCATGGAATTTTCCTTTTTGGCAGGTATTTCGATTTGCCGCTCCCAATTTGATGGCGGGCAATACGGCTATTCTGAAACATGCGGGTAATGTATCAGGCTGCTCCCTGGCCATAGCCTCAGTATTTAAAGAGGCTGATTTTCCACAAGGGTGTTTTGCATCTGTGTTGCTTCCGGGAAAAGAAACAACACCGTTGATCGAAGATCCCCGGGTAAAAGCCGTTACACTTACAGGCAGTACACAGGCAGGGAAAAAAGTGGCTGAAATTGCCGGCCGCAACCTCAAGAAAACCGTATTGGAACTTGGTGGCAGCGATCCATACCTTATCCTTGATGATGCCGATGTTGATTTAGCCGCTGAAAAATGCGCTGCCGGACGCCTGCTCAATGCCGGACAAAGCTGCATCGGAGCTAAGCGCTTTATTGTTATGGAGGCGGTGTTTGATGAATTTTTGGATGCTTTCAAAAAAAAGCTCGAAACTGTACAACCGGGAGATCCTCTCCATCCGGCAACATCACTTGCTCCGTTGGCGAACGTAACTTTCCGGGATGATCTTCACAGGCAGGTTAAAGCCTCCGTTGATGCCGGGGCTACATGTGTGTCGGGTGGGTATGTGCCTGATATGGCGGGGGCTTTTTATCCCCCTACCATCCTTACCGGTGTAAAACCCGGAATACCGGCTTATGAAGAAGAGTTGTTCGGCCCTGTGGCATCTGTATTTAAAGTAAAAACAGAAGCAGAAGCCATACATATAGCTAATGATACTGCGTTTGGACTTGGCGCTGCAGTTTTCACAAAAGATAACAATCGCGCTGAACGCATTGCGACAGACAATCTTCGGGCTGGGGCAGTGTTCATCAATGATTTTGTAAAATCCGATCCACGATTGCCTTTCGGAGGGATTAAAGCATCCGGATATGGCCGTGAGTTGGCTGAAGAGGGTATTAAGGAATTTATGAACATCAAAACGGTGGCCGGACATTTTATCAAAAGGCATCTTAAATAATAAATTTTCCCATCGTAAACCTGTCCCTGCGAATAGAGGGTTCAACCGACTAAGCAGCGTGAAGAATCCATCCTTTTAGCCGACAAAGAAAGTGGAGACGAAAACAGAATCAAACGCATAACGGTATTATTTATTACATTTGTTTCCTGAAATAAAATAATAGAAGTCCATTAAGGTATCTAATATGCAAATCGAAAATACAGATCAGTTGTTCCGGTGTTTTTCAGGCAAAAAAATTCTGATTATCGGGGATGTTATGATAGATTCGTACATGTGGGGTGATGTACAGCGCATTAGTCCCGAAGCCCCCATCCCGGTTGTAAGCATCAAAAACCGTGAAAACCGTTTGGGCGGAGCTGCCAACGTGGCACTGAACATCAAAGCCCTGGGAGCTACCCCGCTGATGTGTGCTGTGACCGGCAAGGACGCATACGCCGATGAGTTTATGCAGTTGCTGAAAAAACGTGACATGTACACGGAAGGCATTATCACATCAGCATCACGAAAAACCAGCGTTAAAACCCGCGTCATCAGCAGCGGACAACACCTGCTACGTGTGGATGAAGAAAACACACATGCCCTCAGCCAAACCGAATTCACATCTTTTACCCACCTCATTGATATGCTTATCCGCACGGAAAAACCCGATGCCATCATTTTTGAGGATTATGACAAAGGCTTGCTGTCGCCGGAGTTGATCCGTTTTGTTGTTGACCTGGCGCACCAACACAACATCCCGGTAACCGCCGATCCCAAACAAAGAAACTTCCTCACATACAAAGGGGTGGATTTGTTCAAACCGAATTACCATGAAATGAAAACCGGCCTGAAAACGGAATTCACCAAAGATGACATTCCTGCCATACGTGGACTGGCTGCCAGGCTGATCAGTGAAATGAAAGTCCGCCATGTGCTTTTAACCCTTTCTGAAGCCGGTTGTGTAATTGTCAGCAGGGATGCCATGCACCGGGTACCTGCAGAAATCCGGGACATATCCGACATCTCCGGCGCCGGCGACACCGTTATTGCCACCGCTACCCTTTGCCTGGCCTGCGGATTGAACATCAAAGATTTGGCATACGTTTCCAATTTGGCGGGCGGCCTGGTATGTGAATATTCAGGGGTGGTGCCGGTGGATAAAAACGAACTGCTCAGTGAACTGAAAGCAAAACTGCCGGCTTATTTAAACAAATAAGCGGGGATTTATTTTTTATTCTGCTCATCATCCAACAAAACCGCACTCATCAACTTCAGGTCTTCCGGGAAACTGACTTTAAAATTCAACGAGGAATCTTCAACAAAGCCGATGTTGGTGTCAGGAAGGTAGTGTTTTACAATGCTGATATCATCAGAAAATTCGGGGTTTCCGTCAAGTTGTTTGAGGTCGTATGCCTGCATGATGGTTCTCATCCTGAAGGCTTGTGGGGTATGTGCTTTCAGGAGTTTTGTCCTGTCCGCCGTGCCGGCAAATTTGTTGTTGTCGTCCAAATAATAGACCGTGTCGGTTACCTTGTTGACAGCAACCACAGCGCTGTGTTTCAATAACTGTTGTGCTATGGTTTTAATGACATCCACATCCGGATTTGGCCGTGCAGCATCCTGAAAGATCAAAGCAGTTTCCTGGTTCCTGTATCTGCTTCTGGCAAAATCAATGGCATGCCAGGTGGACAAATTCCTGCTGCTGCCTCCGGCAATGACATGACAAGGCACACTTAAATTTATTCTTTCAACCGGAACAAGATTACGATAATCGGGATGAGACACAACAATAAACTCATCAATAACCCCCGCAGCAACAAATTTCTCCATACTGTACTGGATGAGTGGTTTATTTCCGATTTTCATAAACTGTTTTGGCAATTGGGCTTTCAGGCGCTTGCCTTGCCCTCCGGCCAATATGACAGCAACGTATTTCATGCCTCTACAATGCGTTATGTTGCATGCATTAATAAACCGGTACAGCAAAGATGCTACTGTACCGGTTCTGTGATTTACTCTTCAATTTCCTTTTTGTATGCTGCAGCATCAATCAGGTCATCAAGTTCAGCATTATCGCTGATTTTGATTTTAATGATCCATGCATCACCATACGGGTCTTTGTTGATCAATTCCGGGTTTTCTTCAAGTTTTTCATTGAATTCCAACACTTCACCACCTACGGGCATGTTGATATCGGAAACTGTTTTAACAGCTTCAATAGTCCCAAAAGGCTCTTCTTTATCCAATTCTTCACCTTCGGTTTCTACTTCTACAAACACAACATCACCAAGCTGTTGCTGTGCATAATCTGTAACACCAACGTAAGCTTCGTCGCCATCAAGCCTTACCCATTCGTGGGTTTTCGTGTACTTGCAATCTTCTGGTATTTTCATATAAAGATGATTTAAAAGTTAATATTTGATACAAATGTAATCAATATGATTGAAATTTTAATGAGTCCTGTCTAAAAAGTCATTTTATCCTATAAAAGCCCTAAGACACAAAGAAGTCACAAAGCATAATAATTGATATTCCAGCATTTTGCAAACGTAGTGTCTTTGTGGTGTCGTGGGAAAGTTTATTTTTTTAACTTTTTAGCCTGGTCTCTTTAATGCTTATACAACATAAGACAAAATTTATCATGCCGCTAAGGTAAACCTCACACTTACTCCAAATCTGATATTTGATGTTGGGAATGAAAGAGATACTTTCGGTGTGTTGATTTCATGATCGTAGAACAACCTAAGGTTAAACCTGTCACTGAGTACATAATCTGCAGATGTTTTAATTGTAACGAGTCCATTACCTGCTGTAATTTGATTCACGTCCTCTTCAAGTTTCCGCAGGATGGTAATGTTGTTGCGAATGGAAAAATCAAGCCTGAGGTTTAAATCTGATTTAAAGGTACGTTTTCGGCCACCCCTTGCACCGACAGTTACTTCCACATCCTTTATCCGGTATCCGGCACCCAGAATGTATTCATCGGTTTTTTGTTCAGTGAGCTGGTTGTTGCTGAAACTCATGCTCAGATTTCGCGATTTTTTGAATTCAATTTTCGTGATCAATGAATTTTTCCAGTTCAGGTCTATCGCAATAAGGGGAGAAAACTGCTCGGTAATGCTGACAGAGTTGATTTCAAATTGTGAATAAAAATTGCCGTTTCCATCCCTGATATAGTTAAATCCGTCTTCATGCGGGTTCCAAAGGTCAGGTAGGCGGCTGTCAAAGTTTCCAATGTTATATGTGGAGCGGTAAGTATGGGTAACATTGGCCGTGCGGATATAATCTTTAATAAAGGGTAATTTAGCAAGGCCGTCGTATGTGAGGCGCCAATTGGGTAAGATGTTTTCAATGGAAGGGAACTTCTCAAGGGATATAGTTTTGGGGTCTTTTCCTGAATAAGCTGCTCTGAATGCCGGAGTCATCACATCCTGGGAAAGTTTTCCATACCCACTTGGGTAGCCATTTTCGTCTAAGTCATTCGGATCATAATCGGGCCTTTGTTTAGCCAACCGGGTAGCGATAACTTTCCGGTAATCGGAAAAATTACTAAAGCTTTCTGAATTATAATTATCGCTATCACCAAACGATTCAAACGCTGTGGCCAAAGTAAGGGTTGTCATGGAAAAATTACCACTGAGTTGTTGCGATTGCGCATCAAATCTTCCTTCTCCGGTAAGGGGGTCGGTTACTGTCCATGAGTAATATTCGCTGATGTTTTCCGTGTATGTTCTGTTGAGGTTCAGGTCAAACCGCATCTGGCGGACGGGTTCGAGGGAAGCTCTGATATCCCAGGTTTCATTTTCACTCATGGTATAAGGCTGGTTGAGCAAACTATCCCTGCTAACCATATAATTTTCACATGCCATTCGGCCAAAATCCCTGTCCTGCCATCCTAGCACAAATGGTATCCCCGGGGCGCGCCTTGTGGATTGTGTACCAAAGGTTTCTTGATCCGGGGTATATTCAGTCATCCCCATGATTTGTGGCTCAGGTAAATAACCGGGCAGTTGAGTAGCGTTGGTACCTGAATAGGAAACAGATATATTTTTTGTGCTCATAGCCAAAGCCAGGGTATTATCAAGGATTTTCTTCAGAATGCTTTCTTTTTCTTCGCGCTGGCCTGTGACAATAATGTTGGCGGTATCAGCGTCTTTGGCAGGGGTGAAATATACAATTTTATCATCAATCACTTCAGTTTCACCTGGTATGACTGCACCTTTGGGCGAGGTCGCTTTTACCGTCACTTCTTCTGTTTTCAGTTTATGCACAATCCGTTCACGCCTGTCTTTCTTCAATTTGGTTTCCTGGGTTTCGAAAGTAACGGTTTCTATTTTCGGTTTTTGCTTTCTTCCTTGACGCCCTTTGTATTTTTGGTTTACTTCTTTCAGGTAATCCACCTTATTGTACAAGGACATCAGGTTGAACTGTGTGGTCAGGGACATGGTGTTGTTGTTCTGTATGGTATTTCCCAGCTCCACAGTATCTGCTGTTTGTGGCCCTGCCACCCAGTCGTAAGTGCCATTGTATCTTGCGTTTGCAGAAATCCAGCTTAAAAGGCGGATTTTATTGATTGGTAATGTATAGGTAACATTAAACTGGTGATTGTATTGGGTATTTCTTCCAAAATCGCGCAGGTTGTTCCAAATGGTATCCATTTTTTCTTCGTAATAGGGGTCATTTTCCCATAGCCTTCCCTGTGGCTCATCAATGCGGGCATTGTTGGTGGCAGAGAAATCAAATTTCAGGTTGCGTGAAAGATTGTACTTCATGTCGTATTGCCGTATCCAGGAGAAATTTTTATTGACACTCAGCGGAATTTGCATATACGGATTCTCAATGTTTCTATTTTGCAGCTCACTGTATTGCCTATCGAGATTGGTACGGAAACTCAATTGTGAGGGCAGATAATAAAAATTAAAATCCTTGATCAGCCTGAAAGCCGGTTTGTTCAGGAATTTCACTTTTTTAAATGGTTGTACATTTTGCGGGGTAGCGTTGTAATTGTAAGCTATTCCACCGGTAATTTGCTTGTCTGTATCGAATTCTGTGGTTATGTTTCGTTTGAAAGTTTCATTGTAAGCGTAGCTTACTGACCAGTTTGAAAGGTCATAAATTTTAGGTTGGCCGTCCATTTTGTTTACCTTAACGTTGGTAAAATTGAGGCTTTTGCGTTGGGTATAATCCTGGGCAATGCGTTTAATTGAGTCTTTTTCTTCCTGAGGCCTGTTTGGATCATTCAATGCCACTTTAAAAGGAATATCAGGATCAAGGGGATTATACTCAGGATTGGCCACAGACTCAGAGTATCCAACATACATTGGAATTCTGACACCTGCATCTTGCGGAAAAAATTTACCCAACTCAAAATTAGATGAAATGTCGTAACTGTTGATCTCTTCTTTCTGACGTTCACTCACTTTTTGATTGATGCTTCCGAATCCTGGTTTTGAAGTGCTTCCTGTAACAGTAACCGATCCGAAATCTGCCAGTTTTGTAGTCATCCTGGTGCGTGCAGCCCATCCGCCCTTTTCATCAAAATCCGTAAGGCGCAATTCATTG
>CAZGPW010000160.1:0-8617 GCA_964527535.1 uncultured Bacteroidales bacterium | reverse complement strand
AAATGATTTAACCCATTGATTATCTGGGATTTAATATGTTTTACAACATTGGCTTAATATGCTGATTGTCAACCTGATAGCATCTCCGAAACTTCAGTCATTATGTGTTGGATTTTTTGAATTTAAAGGATACTTACAGCGAAAAGGATCTGGAGCAGGCCATTTTAAATGAAATAGAAAACTTCATCCTGGAACTGGGCGTCGGTTTTGCATTTATGGCTCGACAAAAAAGAATGCTGATTGATGGTAAGGATTTTTATTTAGACCTGCTTTTCTACAACAGAAAACTCAAACGACTGGTAGCCATTGATCTAAAAATTGGACAGTTTAAAGCTAAATACAAAGGGCAAATGGAATTGTATCTCAGGTGGCTTGAAAAAAATGAAAGTGAACCACATGAAGAACAACCAATCGGACTTTTGCTTTGTGCCGAAGGAAATCAGGAGCAGGTAGAGCTTTTGCAACTGGATGAATCAAACATTAGGGTAGCAGAATACATTACCCAAACCTTGCCAAAAGAATTGATGGAACAAAAACTCAATCAGTTTACAAAAAAGGCAAAAGAATTACTTGAACAAAGAAAAGAACAGTAGAACCATATTTTAATTATACCACTATCTAAACATTCTGAATAATACAATTGAACACATATCGGCATGTTTTTTTTAAAGACAAAAAAGTGGCGACCCCCGGCAGCTCCACGAAGATTTGGGGCGTGTGGTTATATAGTTTTAGGATGATAAACACGCCCCCCTCAAAACATATTATTCATTAATCCCTTCCCAATCGGCAAAATGCTCCACAACCACATGCGTTTTGGGTTCAGTTGTATAGAATTCATTGGTATTGTATGTCCATTCCATGGTTTCTGAACCACCTCCGCTTTGCGTTGTGATAAAAAACCGGTTTGCAAGGTGCCCGAAATAATTGGCCTGATTTCTGGGAGAGTCCTGATCACCGCCGCTGGGGTCTGCCGGTATCCAGCCGTAATTTGGTAAATAAATCTCTGCCCACCGGTGATATACATCATCCATGCTTGTATCATCGCCCCTCACTACAACCGAACCAACATAACGTGCCGGAAGGCCGGCTGCTCTGCACATGGCAATATAAACAAAAGTGTATTCTGAACACGAGCCGTTTCCTCTTTCCAGTACGGCAGGAGCGTTGTTCCATCCGCCAGACATTTCGTAGTACATGTTGTCCATGACATACTTGTAAACCTTACGGGCAATCTTGTATGGATTTTTTTCATCGCCCACCGCTTCTTTTACCCCCTTTTGAATAATGGGATTATTAATTTGGTATTTCTCATGGTCAACAAGGTACAATGCTTTTATGTCAGACGGAATATCTGCCAGGCTGCCAACTTTATCAGGAAAAATAAAATACCGGATGTCCCACAGTTTAACTTTGTTTGTCATGGTAATTTCCCTTGAATCCCCTGATTTGAGGTTTTCAAAATGGTAATGGGCCGTTTTTTGCCCCCAGTAGTCTTCCGGAAAGCCGGTTGGCCTTTGTGTGAATTGTGGTTCTCCATTTATTTCCTGATTATCCCTGTCTTTTCCCGGGGCAAAATGCACATCAAGGGACAACACTTTCCCCGGACCGAAATTTGTGGTGCGGTGTGTTATTTTTACCAATGATGTGCGTGGGTCCGACCTTCTCATTTTTTCTTCGTCTTCCCGGATGAGTTGATACACCGTTTTATCCTGCCAGTCAACGTTCCACAAAAACTTGCCATCCCAGGCCATTCCTCGGGTATGTTTTCCCGGAGCATCGGCAATAAGCAATACATCCCCTGTTTCAGGGCTTAGCATGTATATTTCATCGGTTCCCCTGTCGCTAAGCCACAAGTAGGTGCCGTCAAACGTTATGCCCATGGAGTGGGATGATGGTGCGGGAAACGATTTAATGGTGGTGCCGTCTTCCGGACTCAGTTGTATAATCCGGTTGCTTGCATCATCAGATACCCACAGGTATTCTCCATCCCATGTAATGCCCTGTGGTTTTTTACACGGCAGGTTTATTTGATGCAAAATATTCCCGTTTTCCGGATTTAGCTTATACGCAATGCCTTTGTAATTTTCTGCAAGCGGAATACCTCCTTTGATGTCAACACACCACAGGTGTTCTCCGTCCCAGGTGATACCAGTAGGCCAATAGGCAGGGGATGGAATAAACCCGGTTTGTTTTCCGTTTTCCGGATTAAGTTTTAGAATTTTGTTCAGTTTACGGTCTGCTACCCATAATGAAGTGCCATCATGACATAAGCCGGTGGGAAAATCTCCCGGAGAAGGAAACTTTTTTACAGTTTCACCCGTATAAGAATAAACAGGCACGCTAAAAATGACCACGAAGATGATTAAAATGCTTTTTTTCATAAGAATGTACTTTTTAAAATAAATTGCCTTGTTAGCTGTTCGTTCGTAAAATGTTAAAAAATATTATTGTTCATTGCTAAAATATGAAAATAATTTGTTAAATTTGATAAATTAAATGAAATTAAAACAAAAAACTGTAAAACTATGAAGAAAATAATCTACCTGTTAGCAGCAATCTTTCTGGTTAATTTTGCTTTTGCACAAAATGAGTCGGATTTTAATGAATCACCAACACGCAGCGAATTTGAACAAGTTAAATCAAAAATTCAGGTCTATGAGCGTAAACTCAACCAGGTGTTGAACCGCATGAATGGGTTTGATGCTGAAATCAACAAATCCCTTGCCAGGTTTGATACCGTGATGCAGGAAAAATTGATGCAAATGGAAAATATGGAAGGCACCGGTACCATGAGTTCCGATATGCAATCTATGTATTTGACAGACGAAGACCTCGAGACATTCAAGGCCGAACTGATGAAAGAAGTGGATGCAAAAATACCGGACAAAAAAGAACGTAAATCTCCGGTAGAAAATACCATGCTCTATATTTATGTGCTGGGGGGCTTATTTGTTGTTCTGCTAATCCTTATTGTTATTCTCTGGAGTTCTACCGGCAAGCGCATGAAGAAACAAAAGGCAGAAGTAGATGAAAAAATGAATGAAATCAATGCCATGAAAGAGCAGTTAATGAAAGATTTTGACGACACCAAAACCAAATTGCAAACAGACTTGAAAAAAGACTTGAAAACCACCGAGGATGCAATCATGGTAAAGGTACAATCAAACAAAACCCATATAGATGTAAAATTTAAGGATCTTAAGGATTTGCTTGACAAACGCATTGAAACATTGAACAGGGAAATTGAAGAAGCCTTTATCTCTGCCGATAAGAAAACCGGTGAAAATTTTACAAAGCTTCAGGAACGAATGAATGAAGCCCTCGGTGAGCAAGTCAAAAAGTCAGAAGGTGAAATTAAAACGCTGACGGATAAAATAGTAGCTTTGAAAAAAGAACTTGATTCTGTAAAGCCAAAAAACAAATAAATGATTCTGATTTACTTTTAAGCCGGATGTTTTGCACGATATCCGGCTTTTTTTTATTTTTGGGCAAAGTCTGATGACATGAGCAAAAAAAAGAAACCGGAACCAAAACAACCCTGGCTAAAAAACAGAAAGCAATTGTGTTTTCTGATTTTTATCGTTTTTGGCTTTATCCTGTATGGTAATACCTTAAAGCATGATTATGCCCTGGATGATGCCATTGCTATCTCACAGAATGTTTTCACACAACAAGGCGTGCAGGGAATTGATGATATTTTTCGTTACGATAGTTTTGTTGGTTTTTGGTTGAATTCATACAAAAACATGTCACCTGAAGAAATTCAGGAAGAAAAAAAGCTGGTCGCCGGTGGAAGATACAGGCCTCTGAGTTTTGCATTGTTTGCCATTGAGCATGAAATTTTTGGTGACAGTCCCTCAGCGCATCACTTTTTCAATGTTATATATTACATATTAACGGCTTTTGCACTTTATGTCTTTTTATCATTATTATTTCCAGCGCAACACAAATCCTGGTGGGTGAGTATCCCATTTATTGCCGTTATGCTGTTTATGGCTCATCCTGTACATACAGAAGCCGTGTCCAACATCAAAGGACGCGATGAAATATTATCATTTCTTGGCGCTGTTTTAGCCGGAGTCGCTTATCTGAAATACCTCGATAACAGGCAATTTAAATGGTTGGCGTTGGGATTCGTGGCCATGTTCGGAGGCTTGATGGCCAAAGAAAATGCCATCACATGGCTGGCTGTAATCCCTGTTGCAGCTTTGTTTTTTAAAGAGAAAAACCTGAAACAACATGTCAAACCCTTTTTTAGCATTTTTTCGGCGGCAGTGTTGTTTCTGATTATCCGTCAATCGGTGTTGGGGTGGGGAGGCACAGGAACAGAGAACATTGCCAGTGAGTTAATGAACAACCCGTTTTTGTATGTAGAGGGTTCCGAAAGACTGGGTACCGTGTTTGTCACCCTTATGATATACCTGCGCTTGTTGCTTTTTCCCCATCCCCTGACTTATGATTATTATCCTTTTCACATCGAATACCATGAAATGAGTAGCCCTGTTTCTATGCTATCACTAATTGTTTATATTGTTTTGGCCGGCATTATGGTTTGGTCAGTGATAGCGTGGTATCGTGGAAAAGCCGGTAGAAATCTTAAGCTTGCAGGTTTAGTTACCCTTATGTACCTTGCTCCTTTGTCTGTGGTTTCTAACCTTTTGTTTCCTGTGGGTTCTTTTATGAATGAACGGTTTATTTATTTTTCATCACTGGCTTTTGTGCTTCTGTTGGCAATAATAGCAGTTAAGGTGGTAAGCAACAAAGCATCCCGGCGACAGGCAATAGGAGTGTTACTGATACTCGTGTTGGGGTTATATTCAGTCAAAACCATTGCCAGAAACAGGGCATGGAAAGACGATTTTACATTGTTTACAACCGATGTTAAAACCTCAGAGAGATCTGCCAAAAGCAATACCTCGGCAGGCGGAAAATTGATAGAAAAAGCCAAAACGCTGAAAAACGAAAAACAGGCATCTGAATACGTTGACCAGGCTATTTTTTACCTGAACCGTGCCCTGGAAATTCATCCCGGTTATGTCGATCCCATGTTGTTGCTTGGGAATGCACATTATCAGAAAAACAGGGATATTGCCAAAGCAATACATTGGTACGCTGAGATACTAAAACGCAGGCCCGCTCATAATCTGGCCGTTGATAACGCCCGTTTGATATTGCCCCGGATTGTCGGATTGATGGCTTCGGGCCAAGCAGTCAATACACCGGATGAAATTATACAGGCATGCAAGAAGTTAGATAAGGTTAAACCCGGGATTCCTGAAGTGTATCGTGTCCTGGGGCTTATGTATGGCAGGTATAAACAGGATTACAATACTGCCCTCAAATATTACAACAAAGCCCTGGAAATTAAGCCGGATTATGCAGATGTGTGGAAAGATTTAGGCGTTGTTTACGGTCAGACTGGTGATTTCGAAAAAGCACTGGAGTGTTTCAATAAAGTGCATCAGATAAAACCAAAAGATGAGCAGGCAATGTTGAACCTGGGAATCACTTATCAGAACATGGGAGAAATACAAAAATCCATTCCGTATTTTAAACAGGTACTTGACAAGAATCCGGAACACAGGCAGGCATTGTATTTCATAGGGAATGCCTATAAGCAACTTGGTGACATCAGCAAAGCCAATGAATATTTTAAAAAGTACAATGCCCTTATGCAGGAAAGTAAACAACAAAAGAATCCATCAACCATGCAAATACCTGATAAATAAATTCAGGATGAATTGTTATCTTTGATGGGATTATTTCTCGGATAATGCAATACAGGCTGCTCAGTGTGGATGGGAGCGATGATAACACGGGGGAGGTGTTCCGGACAAACGGCCCCGAAACCCTCACTAACACCTGGCGCATGTTTACCGCCAATAACGAAAAAGCCAGCTTATTTGTGCCGGCCGAAAGCAGAGATTTGGTAATATTAGTATTAAATCAACCATCCGTAAACAATTATTCATTTTTTGTATAATATCAAAATCTATATTATATCATAATCTAATTTTTTGTATATTGCATTTTTAAACCATAAAATAATATATTATGAAACCAAAACTCCAAATCCTCCTTATCCTTTTTCTCCTCCCGGCATTACTACATGCCCAGCAAAACCTCGTGCCAAACCCGAGCTTTGAAGAATGTGATACATGCCCTTTCGCCTCTTGCCATATACATTACGCTAATGGATGGCATAGTTGCAGTGGCTCTCCCGATTATTTTAATGAATGTGCTTATAATGAATCTTATTTAATACCAAATAATGTTGTTGGTTATCAACATTCAGCAACAGGAAATGCTTATGCAGGTATATATACTTTTACTCCTGAACATCCATATACCAAGGAGTATGCTTGCATTGAATTATCAGAATCCTTAGAAATCGGCAGAGAATATTACGTAAGCATAAATGTTTCACTTTGTGACAGGGCCAGTTATGGTAATAATAAAATAGGGGTATTATTTACAAACCAAAACCATTTTTTACCACCATGTTATTCTGAATCCGGTGATATAGAATTATTAACACCACCAAATTATGCGCATGTATATACGGATGAAATAATTATGGATACTGCACAGTGGACAAACATTTCAGGATGGTTCACTGCAGATTCGGCTTACAATTATGTTATGGTTGGTAATTTTTTTGATAATTATAATATGGATTATACACTACTGCAAAATAATAACACTTTTACTAGTGCATATTATTATATTGATAATATTTATGTAAGTAAGGATTCATTAATAAATGTTCATGATAAAAAAGGACATTCAGATAACATTAATATTTACCCTAACCCTGTAAAATCATATACCCAGATAAAATTAAATAAAAAAGTATTTTTTAATGATTTAAAAATAAGATTATTTGATTTAATGGGTAAAGATTGTACAAACAAAGTAAAAATTAAAAAAAATGATTATAACTTAAAAATAAAAAGAGAAAACATTAATAATGGAATTTATATACTTGAAATACAAACTCAAAAATGTAGATACACAGAGAAATTAATCTTTTATTAAACCTAAAATCTAAAAACTATGAAGAACAAAAATTTATCAATTGGAAAAAGTCTTATAATAATCCTTATTGCAGCAATAGGGCTTAATATAAGCAATGTGTATTCACAGGGCCAAGAAAACGGTGGCCAGGGGCAACAAGGACACCCCATGTGGCGAACGTCTGGGAATACAATTACAGAAGGGGACTTTTTAGGCTCCACAAATGACCAACCCCTGATATTTAAAACAAACAACGAAGAAAGATTTCGTGTTACAACTAACAACTACACCGTTTTTAATGACAGTGATTTAAACCCTAAAAAAAACAATTTCATAAAATTTAATTTAATATTCGTATAACAATATAAATTCATTTCAAAGCATATTTTTATTTTTTGTATATTGCATTTTTAACCAATAATCCAAAACATTATGAAACCAAAACTACACATAATCCTCATCCTTTTGCTACTCCCGGCACTCCTCCACGCACAAAACCTCGTGCCTAACCCGAGCTTTGAAGATTATTCATCTTGCCCAAATAACTTAGATCAAACATATTTAACTGGATGGACAATAAATATAAATTCTGCTAATTTTTTCCATGCCTGCGCTAATGGTACTTCACCAGATGTAGGAGTACCCGATAATATTTTTGGTTATCAATATCCTCCTGATACAACTTGTAATGCTTATGCAGGATTTTATGCATTTTCCTCTTTAAATCCAGAATCACGAGAATTTATAGGGACACAATTAAATACCCCACTAATAATTGATGAAAAATATTATGTTTCATTCAAAGTAATTTTATCTAACCACATTGGAATTAATTGCGGGGTAAATGGTTTAGGTGCCGTTTTTACAAATGTTGATTATGGAAATACAATAATATATCCCCCTATACCATTAGTAAATAATACAGCCCATATTTACGATACACAAGTAATTACTGATACAGCAAAATGGACAAGGGTTAAAGGCTCTTTCATTGCTGATTCTGCTTATCAAAATATAGTTATTGGTCTTTTTTTTGATAATGATAATACTATTTTTGAATGTTTCGATGAAGATACCACTTCTTCTTATTATTACCTTGATGATGTATGCGTTTCAACAGACAGTGCCTATTGCTGGGATTATATATATACCTGTGATCATAATTCAATAAAAAATACATTAAATAATAGAGTGAATATTTATCCTAATCCTGCTAAAAACCATTTTATCATAGAAATTGATGAATTAATACATATTGAAAAACCAAAAATCGAATTATACACTGCATTGGGAAGACTTGCTTTAAATAAACAAATGAAAAATAAGAAAACAAAAATCAATATAGATAAATTAACACAGGGAATATACTTTGTTAAAATACAGCTTGAAAACGAAATTGTTGTAAAAAAATTGGTAATCAATTAAAAAATATATACGGTCATACATGGTTGACCACCAATCATGCAAACATAAATTATTGCAAATTAAATTTTTAAACTTATTACTAAAGTTTCGGAGGACATTTTTCCGCGTAAATCAATGACTTCATTTTTATAAAGTTGGGTAAAATGCACCTCTTTTTATATTTAATTGCTTT
>CAZGPW010000159.1:0-12865 GCA_964527535.1 uncultured Bacteroidales bacterium | reverse complement strand
CTTGCCAAAGATGAATTTAACGAACATTATGAATATGCGTTTAACCTCATGAATATGATGACAGCATTTAAAGAAAAGATTAATTAAAATGGTATTTTCCACTTCGGTCTTCCGGCTTCCGACTTCCTGCTGATTAAAAATTTTATCTTATGAACAATTTAGTAAATCGCGTAATTTTAATTGGAAACATCGGTGGAACACCCGAATTGAAAGAACTTGGCAACAACAAACACGTGCTCAACCTGAGCCTGGCCACGAATGAATATTACAAAGACAGCAGCGGCGAACGCCAAAGCAAAACCACATGGCACCGTATAACGGCGTGGGACAACGCCGCCAAATTCCTGGCAGACAAATGCCAGACCGGCTCAAAATTGATGGTTGAAGGTAAACTTGAAAACAAACAGTGGGAAAAAGACGGAGAAAAACGGTATTCCACTGAAATCCGCTTAAATGAATTCATGTTGCTGGATACCAAAAAATAAATTCCTCCACTACGATAAAAAAAAGACCGCCGAAACAGCGGTCTTTTTTTTGGTTAGCGAAAAGCAGAAGCTTGTATGCCAGAAGTGAGCAACCACATAACCACGTCCTTCAGGTCGTGGTGGTAAGAATATAAGAAGTAAAGGGCTTTAGCCCTGCCTATAAACTAAAAACAGCAATTATGTCATATGTAAACGTAATGATTCACTCCGTATGGGGAACAAAAAACAGGGAGCGCATACTCCTGCCTGAGCCCCGCAATCTTTTGCTGAAACATATCAGAGAGAATGCAAAAGATAAAGGCATTTATATTGACACTATAAATGCAGAGCCTGAGCATGTACACTGTTTGTTTAGTCTTAATGCCGATATGTCTGTATCTACAGTTTTGCAGCTTATAAAAGGAGAGGCATCCTTTTGGGCAAACCAACAAAAATTGATAAGACCAAAGCTTATCTGGGCAGTTGATTATTATGCTGGGTCTGTCAGTGAATCACAACTACCGAAAGTAAGAGCATATATTCGTAATCAGCATGAGCATCACAGGAGATTGAGTTTTACTGAAGAATATGATGAATTCATGAAAGATTATCAGGGCTAAAGCCCTTTGTGTTTTTTTAGCCTTGAAAACCCCGACATAAATGTCGGGGTTTCCCGGCTATAGATGAATTGAGCGTTTGACTTACCCTGACATTCAGGTCGTGGTGGTAAGTGAAAAGCCCTGCCAATTGAACAACCACATAACTACGACCTTCACAGGTCGTGGTGATGCACAAAGCAAGAAGTAAAGGGCTTTAGCCCTGCCTGTTGGGCAACCGCATAACCACGACCTTCACAGGTCGTATAGGTGAGAATAGAGGAAGGACGCTTAACCACGTCCATCAGGTCGTGGTGGTACACCAAGCAAGAAGAAAGGGCTTCAGCCCTGTCAGAACACCCGCTTAACCACGTCCTTTAGGTCGTGGTGGTAACCATGAAGGAAGGTAAAAGGGCTTTAGCCCTGCCAGTAGAGCACCCGCATAACCACGACCTTCACAGGTCGTATAGGTGAGAATTGAGGAAGGAAGCTTAACCACGTCCTTCAGGTCGTGGTGATGCACACAGCAAGAAGTAAAGGGCTTTAGCCCTGCCTGTTTTTACGATCATGAAACCTCCATGAGCAGCCGGTTGGCTTAACATGCCTGCCCTGACCGGAAACTGACTGCCGATAGCCAGGAAAGAACACATACCGGTATTAAACCAATGATTTTGTTATAAATATAATAATTATTATCATTGTTCCATTGTATATTTTAACTCATTTTACACCATGAAAAATCTTATTTCTTTATCGCTTAGCCTGGTATTTGCCTTTACGGCTTTTGCCCAGGACAAAATCAACCTGTCTGATGACATTCCGTTTGATGATTCCTACCGGGTGGGAACGCTCGAAAACGGGATGACGTACTACATCAAACACAATGAAAAACCCGAAAAACGCGCCGAATTTTGGCTGGTAACGCATGCAGGCGCTATGCAGGAAGCCCCCGACCAAAATGGCCTGGCGCACTTTTGTGAACACATGGCGTTCAACGGCACCAAAAACTTTCCCGACAAGGCTGTTCTGGATTACCTGCAGAGCATTGGTATGGAATTTGGCCCCGACATCAACGCCTGGACAAGTTACAACGAAACCGTTTACACCCTCACCAAAGTGCCGGTTGAAGATAAAGCCTACATTGACACCTCCATGCTTATTTTGCGCGATTGGGCCACAGATGTATCTTACCTTGATGAGGAAATCAAAAAGGAGCGGGGCGTGATTCACGAAGAGTGGCGTGCCCGGAATTCATCCTATTCCCGCATCCGCGACAGCATCAACATGAAACTTTACAAAGGTTCAAAATATGCAAAGCACAATGTCATTGGTACCCTGGATGTGATTGACAACGCGCCGGAACAGCGCCTGCGTGATTTTTTCAATACCTGGTACCGTCCCGATTTGCAGGCCATTGTGGCCATTGGCGACGTTGATGTGGATGAAACCGAAAAGAAAATCAAGGAAGTGTTCGCCGGTATGGAAATGCCGGAAAATCCCAAACCACGTGTTGAACAGGAAATCCCTGATCACGATGAAACACTTTATGCGATCCATACCGATAAGGAAGCCAGCAATATTCGCATGCAGATGTATTTTAAAAACGAACCGCTTGATCCGTCATTGACATTTGACAAATACCGTGAAGAAGTTTTGCGCAACCTGGCTTTCCGTATTTTAAGGCAACGGATTGATGAGCGAAGTCAGAACGAAGGGCAGCCAATGTCTTATGGCGGCTGGGGATACTACAATATCCAGCCTGAAAAATCAGCGCTTTCGTGTTATGCCAGTCCCCGCGAAGGAGAAGTGCTTCACACTGCTACATTACTGCTCGAGGAAATGCACCGCGCATTGCAACACGGTTTTTCCCGGGAAGAACTGGACGAAGTAAAGGAGGTCAGAATGCGCTGGGCAGAACGCAGTGTACGCGAAAAAGATACCCGCGAAAGCCGTTCGCATTGTTACAGTGTGGTACAGGCATTTAAAAAGGATGATGTGGTTATATCTCCCGAAACCGTACTGGCTTTCTATCAGCAATACATGGATGACATCAACCTTGAGGAAGTGGAAAAATCCATTCAGGGATTAATGACAGATAACAATCGAGTCATTACCTTATCGGGCCCGGATAATATTGAACTCCCCGGCAAAAAGGACTTGGCCGAAATCATAGAAAAAGCAGAGAATAAATCGTATGAACCATACGATCCGGTCAAAAGCATTGATGATTTAATGACGGAAATGCCTGAACCGGGTAAAATCATCAAAACAGAGAAAATTGATGAACCCGCATGTGAAAAGTGGACCCTCTCCAATGGCATGACATTGTATGTTAAGTGTGCCGATTTCAAAAAAGATGAGTATGCCTTTTATTTCTTTTCAAAAGGGGGGCAATCCCTGTATGATGTATCGAAACGGGCTGAAATTGCAGTGGCAGACGGGGCTGTTTCCGGCAGTGGATTGGCTGATTATGAAAAAATCCAGATGGACAGGTTTATGAATGGAAAAAAGCTGTACAATTTCGGAGGCATCAATTTATACAATGAAAACATGATGGGCATGTCCATGATAAAATACCTGGAAGACAATTTTAAAATGTACCACCTGATGTTTACACAACCGCGTCTGGATAAAAAAGGGTATAACAAATACATGACCTCCAGGGAAAATTATTACAAAAACAGGTTGAACAATCCCAATACGGTAATGCGTGACAGCATCACAGCCATCCGGTACGATTATCATCCCCGGGCAAAGCCATTGGAATGGGAAGATTATAAAAACGTTGAATATTCCGGTGATTTGTTGAAACTTTACAAAGAACGGTATTCCAATGCAGCGGATTTTACTGTGTATCTTGTCGGGAATTTTGAAAGGAATAAACTGAAAAAAATGGTGGAAACTTATCTGGCTTCAATTCCCTCAACGGATAAAAAAGAAAGCTTTAAGGACATAGGACGGTATTATGTTAAAAAACCCGTCAAAAAGACCATTGATATTCCCATGGTGACACCAAAAGCCAAAGTGCAGATTGAATACCATAACAACATGGATTACACGTATGAAAATGAGACCATGATGCGTGCTGTCACCAACATTCTGGACCGGCGGTTTACTGAAACCGTGCGGGAAGATGAAGGCGGAACTTATGGGGTTTATACCAACGGAAATATCTCCTTTGAACCGATTGAGGAATACAATTATCTTATCACCTTTACCTGTGATCCGGAGAGGGTGGAAGAGCTCAAAAAGGTGGTGTATAATGAAATTGATAAACTGACCTCAGCTGATGTTGAGGATCATTATGTTGAGGAATTTAAGAAAGCATACGCTAAAAAACGCAGCGAAGACCTGAAAGATAATTTCAGTTGGGTAAATATGCTGTCTATGTATGATGAAAACGGCGTGTATCCTTACGCTCCAAAAATGGATTCATTGGTTGAGAACATCACAAAAAATCAGGTTGTGGCTTTTGCCAACGCTGTTTTCACCGATGATGTTAAGATGGAAGTCGTGTTTTTGCCTGAGGAAAGTAAGTAAGTGACAAATTAAGGTATCTGGATTTGTGAGCCTTGTAGATGTCCGGTATTCCTGTGTTAACAGGGGTGCCGGATTTTTATTTTTTATCCCCTGATAAATTTGGTTATTAAATTAATTTGTGTTTAATTTGCCCATCTGGTTAAATTAAAAAGTTAAACCGTATGGATAATAACTGAAAAATCCGAATCAGTGCAACAATTTGATAAAATTATATATTATGATCAGAACCAACAATAATAACGAATCAAATACGCCCCAATCAACGGAAACCGTTATTTTAAAGGCTGCTTCGGAAGTTTTTATGGAACGTGGTTTTGATGGGGCACGTATGCAGGAAATTGCTGACAAAGCCGGCCTGAATAAAGCCTTGTTGCATTACTATTATCGTTCAAAAGAGAAACTTTTCAACGCCGTGTTTGAACGTGTTTTAATTGAAATGATAGAAGGCTTGATTCAAATTTTTGAAGATAACCTGACCGTTTTTGAGAGCATCCGCCGTTTTTTCAAAAAACACCAGGAAATTCTGATGCAGAATAAATTGTTGCCCCTCTTTATGCTCAATGAGATACAAAGGGCACCTGAACTACTTATTGATTTGTATCCGGTGGAACGCATCCAGGTGGTGAGAAAAAATTTTTACAGTAATGTGAACAATGAACAGCACATGGGAATCATTCGCAGGGATGTTAACCC
This sequence comes from uncultured Bacteroidales bacterium, assembly GCA_964527535.1. Classification (GTDB taxonomy): domain Bacteria; phylum Bacteroidota; class Bacteroidia; order Bacteroidales; family ML635J-15; genus JAQIBY01. The sequence continues at coordinate 7,572 of CAZGPW010000159.1, read as the reverse complement.
GGATGATTTGTTTCTGAATATACTGAGTTTAAGTGTTTTTCCTTTTGCTGCAAAGCCACTGTTAAAAGGGTTTTACAGCCTGGATGAGGATAATTTTCAAGATATCATAAGTTACCGGAAAGAACACCTGGCAGATTTTGTTATTAATGCCATAAAAGCATAAAGACTTGATTATGAAACGAATTGCAATAATAATATGGTTAATGTGGTTTGCTGCTTCAGTTGCAGCGCAGGATATCATTACCATAGATACGTGTTATAAGCGGCTGGAAAAAAATTACCCCACCATGAAAAACCCGGCGCAGATATCAGAAGCCGTATCCATAAAAATGAAATCACTTAACACCAATTACCTGCCGCAATTGAACATAGGAGGACAGGCAACCTGGCAATCGGATGTGACCAAGCTGGAAATAGACAACCCCATGTTCAATTTTGAAACGCCTGACATTTCAAAAGACCAGTACAAAGTGTATGCGGAATTGTCGCAGGTGATCTGGGATGGAGGGGCTACTTCGGTGGCCCGGGAAATTGAAGAAGTTGCCGGACGCATAAAGGCACAAGACATCAAAGTTGATCTGTATGCACTCAGAAAACAGGTCAATGAACTGTATTATTCTGTGTTGATGCTGCAGGAACAAATCAGCATCCTGAAAATCAAAAAAGCCGGCATCGAGGATAAGCTGAAAGAATTACAGGCGGCAATGGACAATGAAATGATGCTCCCGTCCGGCATCAAAGAGCTTGAAGCAACAAAACTGGGCATAGAACAACAGGTTTTTGAAGCTGAAGAATCCAGGAAAACGGCTGTCTTAATGCTCGAATTGCTTACAGGAGAAAAAATCCCCGAACTGGCTCAGTTCCTGTTACCTGCCCGTGACTTAAGTTTGCAGAAAGGCATTGGAAGGCCGGAACTGGATGCCATGGTGTTGCAAAAGAAACAGATGGAATTGCGCAAAGAAATGCTCATCAGGGAGCGCTATCCGCAATTTGCTGCTTTCGGACAAGCCGGATACGGCCGCCCGGGGTTGAATATGCTCAGCGATGATTTTGAACCTTTTGCCATTGTCGGTGTGAAATTTTCATGGTCGCCATGGCAATGGAATAAAATTCAGCATGAGCAACAGATTTTGGATTTGACCAAACAGCAAATTGACAACAGAAAAGATGCATTCAGACAGGCAGTAAACACAGAAGCAGAATCTTTTCTGAAAGATGCCCGCGTGTATGACGAAATGATAAACCAGGATGAAGCCATCATAGAACTCAGGGGCGATATCCTCCGGGCAAAAGAATCGCAGTTTGTAGAGGGAAGCATTACAGCCTCGGATTACCTGGAAGCTGTCAATCAGGAAGCAACTGCCAGGATAAAACTGGAAATCCATCGCATCAAAAAATCAAAAGCCATCATACAATATTTAACGGTAACCGGAAAACACATGGATACAAATGAAACAGAACAATAACATGAAAAGATACAGCGTAATTGCAATGGCAGGGCTGTTGTTGCTTGCAGGTTGTAACAACAAAACGGATGAGCCGGATGCTTACGGCAATTTTGAATCAGGGGATGTGGTGATTTCATCGCAAACACAGGGAGAATGCATTCTGTGTAAAGTGGAGGAAGGGGATGAAATACATCGGTCTGATACCATTGCGGTGATTGATACTACAGATTTTTACCTGCAAATCCGCAAACTGGAAATGCAAAAACAGGCCGTAAAAGCAAAATTCCCGTCTGTAACAGCCCAGGTAGAGGTGCAGGAAGAAAAGCTTGCCACCCTGAGAAAAGATGAATCCCGCATCAAAAACATGATGAAGCAGAAGGCTGCTACAGAAAAACAGTTGGACGATATACAGGGGCAAATCCGCATGACCGAAAAAAACATTGAGCAGATAAAAACCCAAAACAAATCCTTGTTTGCCGAACTGGATGTTCTGGATGCCGGAATTAACCGCCTGCGTGATAGAATCGAACGGGCTGTCGTGTTGTCCCCTATGGATGCTACGGTGTTGGAAAAATTTGTTGAACAGCATGAATTGGTAATGCCCGGCAAGCCTTTGGTAAAACTGGCCGACATGAATGAGATGACACTCAGAGCATGGATATCGGGCAATCAGCTTTCCGAAGTGAAAACCGGGGAGGAAGTGACCGTTCGCATTGACAAAGGGGATGGCGGATATTACGAGTACCCCGGCCGCGTGTCCCGCGTATCATCAGAAGCAGAATTTACACCAACGGTTATCCAAACAAAAGAAGAACGTGTGGACCTGGTTTATGCCATGGAAGTAAAAGTAAAAAATGACGGTCGCATCAAAATCGGGATGCCGGGAGAAGTTGTGTTTTAAATAATATATTCATGAAGACAGATTTTAAGCGAAGATGGAAAGGGAAGTCCCAAGTATGCAGACGGAAGAATACCTCATTGCTCCGGTCTCCGGTCTTCGGACTCCGGACAGATTATTAAAATTTCATCAATAGATGCGTTATGAACTGCAAAAAAGGCGAATATCTTGGCAACTGTCCGCTTTGTGGACGCGAAATGACTTGCGGTAAATCCGTCAGTGAACATCACGTGGTGCCAAAAAGCATGGGCGGAAACGAAAAAGTGTTTATGCACCACATCTGTCACAACAAAGTACACACCCTGTTCACAGAACGAGAACTGGCACAAACCTACAATAATTTTGATGCGTTAAAATCCCATCCGGAACTGGAAAAATTCATCAAATGGGTGCGGAAACAACCCCCTGACTATGTGGACAAAAACCGTACATCGGAACGCCTGAAGCAAAAACGCCTGTTTGCCAAACGAAAAAAACGCCTGTAATGTCAGATATCCGGATACATAATGTCAGTAAGTCCTTTGGGAAAATCCGGGCGGTGAGGGATGTGTCTTTACAGATACAGCATGGCGAATTGTTCGGGCTCATCGGCCCTGATGGTGCCGGGAAATCCACGCTGATCCGGTTGATGTCAACCTTGCTGTTACCCGATGCGGGAAGCATTACGTCAGGCGATTTGGATGTGGTGGATGATTACAAACAACTGCGCCGTATGATTGGATATATGCCCGGGAAATTTTCATTGTATCAGGATTTGAGCGTTGAAGAAAATCTGAATTTTTTCGCTTCTGTATTTGGTAGCAGCATAGAGGAAAATTATGATTTGGTCAAAGATATTTACCATCAGATTGAGCCGTTTAAAAAGCGTCGTGCAGGCAAGCTCAGCGGCGGAATGAAACAAAAGCTGGCTTTATCATGTGCGCTGATCCATAAACCGGAATTTCTTTTTCTGGATGAACCCACCACCGGCGTGGATGCAGTATCCCGTGTGGAGTTCTGGAACATGCTGGATAAGTTGAAAGCGCAGGGTATTACCATCTTTGTATCCACACCGTATATGGACGAAGCCATGCGGTGTGACCGTGTTGCTTTGATGCAAAAAGGACAAATCATGGCGGTGGACAGTCCTGGCAATATCCCACAGCGTTTCCCCAAAAAATTGTATGCCATACAGGCTGATGATATGTATCATCTGAAAGTATGCCTGAAGCGTTCCGGCAGTGTGGAATCGGTTAGTTTGTTCGGGCAAACGCTTCATGTGATACCTTCAGCCGGTGTCTCAGCCAAAGACATTGAATCGGAATGCCGGCAACAAGGTTTTGAAAACATGAGGTGCAAAGCCATTAAACCGGGTATTGAAGATGTGTTTATCGAACTGATGTCAAAACAAAACAAGGAGCAGGATGAAGACCGATAAAGTGATACGGGTACATAACCTGGTTAAGAAATTCGGCAGCTTTACAGCCAATGATGCCTTGAGTTTTGATGTGTACAAAGGCGAGATTTTTGGTTTTCTCGGAGCCAACGGAGCCGGTAAAACCACCGCTATAAAAATCCTTACCGGTTTATTGAAACCCACATCAGGTGATATTTCCGTTGCCGGATTTGATGTCTATAAACAAAGCGATGCCATCAAACGGAACATCGGTTACATGAGCCAGAAATTTTCGCTGTATGAAGATTTGAGCATCGTGGAAAACATCAGATTATACGGTGGCATATATGGTTTATCCCGGAAGGAAATCAAAAAGCGAAGCAAAGTTTTGTTGTCACAGCTGGGTATTGAGGATAAAGCCAATATGCTTGTCGGCTCGCTGCCGTTGGGATGGAAACAAAAAATCGCCTTTTCGGTTGCCATAGTCCACAACCCGGACATTGTTTTCCTTGATGAGCCCTCAAGTGGTGTGGACCCCATCACAAGGCGGCAGTTTTGGGATATGATTTATGAGGCAGCGCATCAGGGAATTACGGTGTTTGTGACAACGCACTATATGGATGAAGCTGAATATTGCGACAGGGTGGCTATCCTTGTCAGTGGAAAAATCGTGGCATTGGATTCCCCGGAACACATGAAACATGAATACGGTGAAAACAGCATGGAAGAGGTATTTGTGAAAATTGCCCGCGGAAAACGGTCGTTTGTGAAAAATAACAAATAACAATACACAAAACACAAATAGATAACAAATGACAAAACTCAGAATTCAAAACTTGTCCGATGGAGCTTTAGCAAAGTCGGAAGTCCGGAGACGGAAGCCGGAAGAACACCTCTTAACTTCGGACTCCCAACTACGGACTCCGGACATATTATTGAATTTTCATTATGAATTATAAAAAAGCGAACATCAACAATGACCAAAACATTAAATAACAAATGACAAAACTCAACATTCAAAACTTGTCCGATGGAGCTTTAGCAAAGTCGGAAGTCCGGAGACGGAAGCCGGAAGAACACCTCTTAACTTCGGACTCCCAACTCCCGACTTCGGACTTCAGACTCCCGACTAATTTATACATATGAAACGATTTCTGGCATTACTAAAAAAAGAATATTTACATATTTTCAGGGACATGCGCACCCTGATGATTCTCTTTGGTATGCCGGTGGTGCAAATCCTGATATTTGGTTACGTCATCAAAAATGAAGTGAAGGATGTGGACATTGCCATCCTCGACCATGCCCATGATGCAGCATCTTATGAACTGCGCAGTAAAATTGAAGCGTCGGGGTATTTTAACATTGTGGAGGAACTGCAATCATCCGGACAAATTCATGATGCTTTTAAGAAAGCAACGGCGCGTGAAGTGATTGTGTTTCCAAACGGGTTGTCAACAGATTTGCAGAAAGGCGATCAGCCTGCTGTACAGCTTTTGCTGGATGCCACCGATCCGAATTATTCGCAATTGACAGGACAATACACTGAGGCTATTATACTGGATTACGCTGCGGACATAAACGAAAGGATGCCACAACAAGGAGGCATAAAGCTCGAAAACAGGATGATGTTCAACGAAGAGATGAAATCCGGCTTCATGTTTGTCCCGGGGACCATGGCATTTATCCTGATGTTGTTATCAGCGCTGATGTCATCCATTTCCATTGCCCGTGAAAAAGAGTTCGGCAGCATGGAAGTGTTGCTTGTATCGCCGCTCAAACCCATACAGGTGGTGCTCGGAAAAGTCATGCCATACGTGATACTGGCGTTTGCCAACTCGGTTTCAGTTATCCTGGTGGGGAATATTGTGTTTGGTGTGCCAATAGACGGAAGCATAATATTGTTGATGCTGGTGTCTGTGTTGTTTGTGCTTACGGCGCTGGCTTTGGGTATTTTAATTTCAACGGTAACCAACACGCAGCAAAGTGCCATGTTTATATCCATGTTTGCACTTATGTTGCCCACCATGTTGCTGTCCGGCTTTATTTTTCCCATCGAAAACATGCCAGAACCATTGCAGTGGCTCAGTTGTGTCATTCCGGCACGCTGGTACCTTGACATCATAAAATCCATCATGCTCAAAGGTGCAGGATTGGCATTTATATGGCAACAAATTCTGATACTTACAGGAATGCTGGTTGTTTTTGTCAGCATAAGTGTACGCAATTATAAACTCAGACTGGAATAAACCATGAGAACGATTGGATATTTACTGGATAAAGAGTTCAGACAGATTTTCCGCAACAAAATGATGTTGCCATTTATTTTTGTGCTTCCCCTTGTGCAGACACTGATACTGGTTTATGCTGCCAGTTTTGACATGAAAGAGATTCGATTGCTCATTGTTGATGAAGACCGCAGCATGGCCAGCAGGGAGCTGGAACAGAAATTCATGGCTTCGCCTTTTTTTGTCACTGATATCACAGCAAAAAATGCCGGCGCTGATAATCAACTCATTTCAGGCGAAAAACACGCCATACTACGCATTGAAAACGGCTTTGAAAAAAGCATTAAATCCGGTGCTACGGTAAAACTGCAGTTGCTTATTGATGCTGTAAACCAGCAAGCTGCCGGCCTGATAAATGCCTACACCAGGAATATTGTGACGGATTATTCCAAAGCCCTGATGATTGAGCAGGGGCTGATTGACAGCAACGATAACCTGCAACCGGTAAAAATCCAAAAAAAGTTCTGGTACAACCCTGGTTTGAATTACAAACATTACATGCTTCCCGGTATCCTTGTGATTCTGGTAACCATCATCGGTACGTTTCTGACTGCCCTGAACATTGTCCGCGAACGGGAAATCGGCACCATGGAGCAGATCAATGTCACCCCGATAAGAAAATGGCAGTTCATGACGGGAAAGCTGACGCCTTTTGTCATTATAGCCTTGTTCGACCTGGGCCTTGGACTTCTTGTCGGCGTGATATTATTTAACCTCCCGGTGGTTGGTTCGCTGGTAACGCTTTTTGTGTTTTCAGTGGTGTATCTTATTACGGCCGTAGCCATGGGATTGCTTATCGCCAATGAAGCCAATAACCAGCAACAGGTGATGTTTACGGTGTTTTTCTTTTTTATTTTATTTGTTTTAATGAGCGGCATTTTTACCCCCGTTGAAAGCATGCCCGGGTGGGCGCAATTTGTCAATCACATCAATCCTTTATACTATTTCATGAAAGCCATCCGGATGATACTGCTGAAAGGCTCCGTGCTTGCCGATGTGATGAGAGAACTTATCTCTTTGCTGGTTTTGGGTGCAGCAATGTTTACAGTGGCGGTGGTGAGGTACAGGAAGACGGTGTGAGTTTGAAGGTTTGAAGGTTTGAGGTTTGAAAGTTTGAGGTTTGAAAGTTTGAAAGTTTGAGGTCCCGAGATTAGTCATTCCTCCTTCACCGGGATCTCCTCAACCATAGTCATCAATGAGCAACGTTTTTGAATGCCGGGTTTCGGATGATTTGGGCGCCTGCTTTTTCATCCTGGCTGAGCTTTACGAAAGTTCTGAACTTTCGTAAAGCTAAAAAAAGCCAGCCTGAAAAAGCACCGGTCTCCGGCTGCTAGTTGCCTTGCACTGCTTTCTGTCTGATACGCTGTGGACAGGAGTTCCGTTCCTACACTCTGCCACAGCTACAGCCAGTGAAAGCACTGCTGCGGCAAGCTATTCGCCTGCGCCCTGGCGCGGGTGAAGGATGTTTTAGGCGCTTAAAAATCAAAACTTACCAACATGTTGTCGTTAATCATGCTGCAAGTTTGACACCCATTATTTGATTTATTTTTTTGATTTCATTCA
>CAZGPW010000158.1:0-2307 GCA_964527535.1 uncultured Bacteroidales bacterium | reverse complement strand
AAAATGGCAATGACCTAAACAAGGCGAGTGCAGCCAAAATTATTAAAATTTTGGAAATTGATGTTTGGAATTTATTTGTTATTTGACATTTGATATTTGATGCTTTTTAAAAATAAGCACCAATCGGAAGCACGAAAACCGGAGTCCGAAGTGATACCAAGTTGCGTTCTATCGTGTAATATTCAATATTATTATTTATGATTATTGACAATTACAATAGATTGATTACCTGTATTATACCGATGATGTTCAATGTAATTTCAGAAACGGTAGTGAACTGAAATTACACAATTGAACACATATCGGTATGAAATATTCATAACTCCCGACTTCGGACTTCTGACTGAGTAGTCACCATTATTCAATTATTAGATAGATATTCAACCTTATAAACAAGTTAAATAACCACAGAAACAATGCTGAAATCTACACATTTTGTAAATAAAAAAAACAATAATTGTTTGTTTGTATTAAAATAATGTTTATATTTGGTATGTGAATTTTGCAAAAAATGCAACAACATAGCATTCCATTGCGTGTAGATAGGATAGTAAACATGGTGAAACAGACGAATGCCCCTTGATTTTTTGAATTGCTTTTAACTTGTGAAAAAATAATAAACGCTATGAAAAAAACATTGTATCGGCATTTCCTTTTACTGACGGTAAGTATAGTATTTATGTCAGTTCAGCTTTTAGCTCAGGACACAATCGTTATTGAAGACCAAAGTTATGGAGGTTATGAACTGGATGCGTTCGAGGCAATTGGTGAATTTAGCAACGGCGATTTTATCCTTGCCGGAGAAACCTGGAACTATGGAGCCGGAATGAACGATGTGTATCTCGTGAAAATTAATCACGCTGGAGATACTATCTGGACAAAAACCTATGGGGGCGATTACAATGACAGGGCTACAGGTTTAATTATAACTGAAGAAGATGAGGTGTTGATTACAGGTAGAACAAAAAGCTTCGGACCCGGTGAATGGGGAAATATATTTCTCTTTAAAATGACCCAAAGCGGAGAAGTTTTATGGTATAAAACATATGGCGGAAATGTGTATGAAGATGCTGGAAACATCATTCAAACATCCGATGGTGGATTTTTGCTAACCGGAACCAGCGAATCATTTTCCAATGGTGGAAAAGATGTTTTCATTGTAAAAACAGATGCTGATGGGAATCAAATGTGGACAAAGCATTATGGCAGCACCGCTGATGAAGTTGGTGTTGCTTCTGCTGAGTTTCCGGGACAAGGCTATGTAATTGCTGCAAACAGATTAGATGCTGAAACCAATAATTACGCTGCATATTTATTGAGGATTGATTATGCAGGAGATACTCTGTGGACAAAAACTCATGGAAACAGTTTGAATAACTACATAAATGATGTCATTGTTACGCAAAATAATAGTCTTGTTTTTGCCGGACAAAAAAAGGATAGTATAGCTAATGAAATCGAACAGAAAGCCTGGTATTTTATAATGGATAGTTTAGGCGAAATCTTGCTTGACAAGACTATAGGTACCTGGACCAATGAGCAGTTTCATTGTTTAATCCAGGGAAACAATGGGGATTTGTTTTTTGCCGGGCGTGTAGAATCAATAAATAATTACTACGATTATGAAGATTTGCTCTTGGTACGTACCGATTTTAATGGAAATGTGAAATATGAAGGCTTTTATGACAACTTAAATTTTTACAGATTTGCAAATGATATTCTAATAACCAACAACAATGAAATTGCAACTGCCGGACAATATCGGTTAGAGGGGAATTTTCTTTTGTTACATCAACACATGCTCTATGTATCAGATGTACTAGATAATAATCAATTACCGCTCTACCCCAACCCGGCTCGTACAGAAATTTATGTAACGATACCAAATTTCCATGGCAAACCAAATATCAGCATGTACAATACCCACGGGCAGCTTGTGAAAGCAATGGTTTTAGAAGAAAACGCCCGAAAAATCCGGGTTTCCGATTTGCCGGCGGGCATGTATCTGATAAAAGCACAAACTGATAATAATTGCTACACAAGCAAACTGCTTATCCAAAACTAAACTTCTATGAAAAAGAAAACGCACATATTTTTATGCTGCTGCTCCTAATCAGCTTTACAAGCACAGCCCAACAAGTGACATTTGAAAAAGTGTATAACATTGACAACCGTGGTGGCAGTGGTTATGGCCTTATACAAACCTATGATGGTGGGTATATTGTTGGAGGCTCAAGTGGCAATATGTTTGATTTGGATTATACAATGTTTAAAACAGATTCTCTGGGTAATATGGAATGGTTGAAT
>CAZGPW010000157.1:0-7161 GCA_964527535.1 uncultured Bacteroidales bacterium | reverse complement strand
TGAACGGTTAACAACGGTTAATAAATGTTAATAATGGTTAAAATCGGTTACTTATGAAATGTCTATGTTTTAAGAAATAGTACATATCGCAACCGTTTTAAACCAGTGTTAACCGATGTTAACAGTCTATGTGACCAAATTATTCTATTTTCCTGCTAAACGGTTCCTGGCTGCCCTTTAGGCATAGCTTGCCCGGCGCCAAACGGGGTAGCGTCTCGGTGAAAATTGTGTGCGTCTGTTTTTTTATTTTAGCACTAAGTAGTTACATTTATTTCAGTCATTGTTAATAAAACATCAGAATACCATTGTTCAAAAAAAAATATTCAGATAACTTTGCCCCTTCAATGAAACAACGAATAAAAAAAGATTTGAATCCGGTACAGCAAAAGGCTGTTACAGAAACGGAAGGCCCGTCACTAATCATTGCAGGAGCAGGGTCAGGAAAAACACGTGTGCTTACTTATCGCATTGCATTTCTACTGTCCCAAAACGTTGAACCCTCATCAATTTTGGCGCTAACGTTTACCAACAAAGCTGCCACGGAAATGAAGGAACGTATAAAGTTGATGGTGGGAGAAAAAAAAGCCATTGACCTGTGGATGGGCACTTTTCATTCTATTTTTGCCAGGATATTGCGCTATGAAGCCCCTTTGCTTCGATTCAACCGAAATTTCACTATTTTAGATCAGGCAGACAGCCGGAACCTGATCAAAAAGATCATCAAAGATTTCAACCTTGATACAAAAGAATATCCACCAAAAGAAATTCAGGCCAGAATATCAATGGCAAAAAATAACCTGATCACATTCCAGGCATATAAGAATGACACTGAACTTATCGGCGAAGACAGAAAAAGACATCGTGGTGAATTTTACAGGATTTATGAACGGTATGCCATAACATGCAAGAAAAGCAACGTCATGGATTTTGATGATTTGTTGTTGTTTACCAATATTTTATTTAAAAAGCACCCGGACACGCTTGCCAAATACCAAAATAAATTTAAATACACCCTGGTAGATGAATATCAGGACACCAATTTTGCCCAGTATCTGATTTTAAAAAACCTGGTTAAAAAGCATAAAAACATCTGCGTAGTAGGGGATGATTCACAAAGCATATATGCCTTCAGGGGGGCAAAAATTGAGAATATCCTGAATTTTCAAAAAGATTATTCCGGATGTAAAATCACAAAACTTGAACGCAATTACAGGTCCACTCAAACCATAGTCAATGCTGCAAACTCTCTTATTGAAAAAAATAAAAACCGCATTGCAAAAAGCGTTTTTTCAAAACTGCCATCCGGGAATAAAATTGTGCTGTCACGTACCGATAATGATACTGATGAAGCCTTTTATATTGCTGATGAGATAGCAGCGACGAAAAAAGATATGAAGATTAACCTTGACGAGATTGCTGTTTTATATCGTACCAATGCCCAGTCAAGGCAACTGGAAGAAGCTTTACGAAAAAGTAACATCCCGCACAGGATATACGCCGGATTATCATTCTATCAGCGTAAAGAGATCAAAGACATTGTAGCCTATTTCCGTTTTGTTGTAAACACCAATGATGAAGAAGCACTTTTGCGCATCATTAATTACCCTTCGAGGAAGATCGGGGGGAAAACCATCGAAAAACTTCAGCAGTTTGCGAATGCTAAAAACCACAACCTCTGGCAAACCATCCGGGATATTCACAACCCGGAAATCCCTCTCAACACAGCTACCAAACAACGCATAGCGAAATTTGCAGGCCTGATAGAAGAATTGAAAAAGATTGCTGAGGAAGCTGATGCTTTTTCCATAGGCGAACTGATCATCAAACGTTCAGGTATTTTTGCAGAATTAAAAGCCGACAAATCGGTTGAAGGCACCAGCCGCTTTCAAAACATGCAAGAGCTGCTGAACAGCATCCGGGAATACATTGACAAGAAACAAAAGGAAACACCAAATGTATTTATTTCACTTTCGGATTACCTGGAAAATATTGCCTTGTTGTCCACGCAGGATACGGGGGGTGATGATGACAAGGAACCAAAAGTAAACCTGATGACCATTCATGCAGCCAAAGGGCTTGAGTTTGATGTGGTTTTTATTGCAGGTGCTGAAGAAGGCTTGTTTCCCGGTATTATGGCGACATTTTATGCCAATGACCTGGAAGAAGAAAGACGGCTGTTTTATGTTGCGATGACACGTGCCCGAAAAAAACTGGTAATCACAAGTGCCTCCATGAGGTATAAATTCGGGGATGTTACATTTCCCGATCCCAGCCGGTTTATTAAAGATATTGACACGGAGTTTACCGAAGAGGTTGTTAATGAAGGTGATAGTTCAGACCCGTTTGATACCATGTTTGAAGAAAAAGGTTTTGATAAACCCTCCCATAAACATGTTTCAAAACCTGCCATAAAGCATAAGAAGAAATCCTCTCCGCCAAAGCGGGAACCTCCTTTCAACCCTAATAAACTCAGCAGGCTTACTGATGTCAAAAAGCGTGCCGGTACCGGAAGTGCCAAAGGAGCAACGGATGTTCAGCCGGGACAACATGTGCGGCACGACCGGTTTGGGAAGGGAATGGTGGTTTCTGTTGAAGATCAGGGTGGTGATCGCAAAGCCATTGTCAATTTTGAAAAAGAGGGAAAGAAAACCTTGCTGCTCAAGTATGCACGACTGAAAATACTGTCGTAATAAATAAACTTGGCTGACATGAATAAAAAGATTATTTTTGCATAAATTAATAGACACTTATGGATTACAATACCGAACGACCTGATTTAGTTTTGCCTGAATATGGCAGGCATGTACACAAAATGGTTGATTACCTGAAGACCATACATGATAAGAACCTTAGAAACCAGATGGCAAAATCCCTTGTAGAAATCATGGGGAATATGAATCCGCACCTGCGCGATGTTCCCGATTTTAAGCACAAGTTGTGGGATCACCTTGCCATCATGTCTGATTTCGATCTGGACATTGACTGGCCGTATCCACTGCCCGACAAGGAAGAAAGATCCAGCCCCCCGGATACGCTTACTTATTCAGACAGTGATTTCAGTTTCAAGCATTACGGTAAAAATTTACAGCAAATGCTTAAGGCGTTGCCGGATTATGATGAAGAAACCCAGGCAATGCTCGTGAAACAACTTGCCAACCATATGAAAATATCATACGTTAGCTGGAAAAAAGAAAGCGTTAACGACGACGCTATTTTTGATGACATTGAAAAAATCACCAAAGGAAAGATCAAAATACCACGGGATAACATAAAACTTGCTGATGTCAAACAACCCAAGCCGAAGTATAATAAATATCAAAATAAAAACAACAACAAAAGAAGGAAGAAAACCAAAAGATATTAATAAAAATGGGTAGTTTTAAGGTTGAAGGCGGGCATAAATTATCCGGAATCATTGATCCCCAGGGAGCCAAGAATGAAGCCTTACAGGTGATATGTGCCAGTTTGCTTACAAATGAAGAGGTTGTTATCAGCAACATTCCGGACATTCTTGATGTAAACAACCTTATCAATATTCTGGCTTTTCTCGGTGTTAAAACCAATAAGGTCAGTGCTAATGCATACAGCTTTAAAGCTGATAATGTCGATCCCGATATTTTACTGGATGAAGAATTTTCTAAACGCAGCCGAAAGTTAAGGGGCTCCATTATGCTCATAGGACCGATGCTGGCCCGCTTTCATAAGGCGTTTATTCCCATGCCCGGGGGAGATAAAATTGGCCGCCGGCGGTTGGATACCCACTTCCTTGGTTTTCAGAAATTGGGAGCTAAACTGGACTACAATTTCAAAGATAATTACTATTCCCTTACCGCTGATCGCTTAAATGGGAATTATATCCACCTTGATGAAGCCTCTGTTACGGGGACAGCCAATATTGTTATGCTGGCAGTACTTACTGACGGAAAAACAACCATTTACAACGCTGCTTGTGAGCCATACATTCAACAATTATGCAAGATGTTGAATGCCATGGGAGCGCAGATTTCCGGCGTAGGTTCAAACTTGCTTCATATCAAAGGGGTTAAATCACTTCATGGTACTACTCACCGCATATTGCCCGACATGATCGAGATCGGTAGTTTTATCGGGCTTGCTGCCATGACTGGTTCTGACCTGACAATTAAAAATGTATCATGGGAAAACCTGGGCATCATCCCGGATACCTTCAAAAAAATGGGCATCACCCTGGAACGCATTAGCGATGACATTCATATACCTGCTCATGACCATTATGAGATTGAAACCTTTATCGACGGTTCAGTTATGACTATCGCAGATGCCATATGGCCGGGACTAACACCCGACTTACTCAGTGTTTTTCTCGTGTTGGCAACACAGGCAAAAGGCAGTGTCCTCATACATCAGAAAATGTTTGAAAGCCGCTTGTTTTTTGTTGATAATCTGATTTACATGGGCGCTCAAATCATTTTGTGTGATCCTCACAGGGCTCATGTTGTTGGATTGGATAATCAAATCAAACTACGGGGAACAGTGATGAGCTCCCCTGACATCCGTGCAGGAGTTGCTTTGCTTATTGCAGCCCTTTCCGCAGACGGACAATCTGTCATACATAATATTGAACAGATCGACAGGGGATATCAAAACATTGATAAACGCCTGCAATCACTCGGTGCTAAAATAACACGCATGGAATAAAATCTTAAAGGGAACCTCAATTTATTTCATAGCCGTTGTTCAATCGCATTACACTGAATAATAATCATGCGCGTTTGTGTCAAAATATTTGTCATGGAGGGTTTATATAAAATGATTTTTTTTGAGCGCTATCGGGATTTTTATTAAATTTACATAATTTTACCGGGTGCAGCCAAAATTTGCACAAAATTTGTTTCTTAAAAAAAATTAATAGTCAACCCTTTAAAACTAATGAGCATGAAACATTTTATTTTTACGTGTATTACAGTTGTTGTTTTATGCACAACTGTTTCTGTATCCGCACAGAATAAAAAAGACATTGGAATTAACGTTGGACAATACGCCCCTGAAATTGATCTGGCTACTCCCGGTGGCGATGAAATCACCCTAAGCAGCCTGAAAGGAAAGCTTGTGCTTATTGATTTTTGGGCAGAAGATTGCGTTCCCTGCAGAAAAAACATGGACAAGCTTGTGCCTATATACAACAAGTACAACGACAAAAGCTTTATTTTAGGTGATGGTTTTGAGGTTTATTCGGTATTTATTGATGATACAAAAGAGGGGTGGAAAAAGGTCATTGCAAAGGATAATATTTCATCCTGGATTAATGTATCAGACCTTAAACACTGGCATTCACCCTACGTTAGATTATACAACATCAAAGGCATGCCTGCCAATTATCTGATTGATCAGGAAGGCGTAATTGTAGCCAAAAACCTATATGGCGAAAAACTTGAAAACACCCTTGAGAAGTATGTTCTGCAGGATCAAATAGAAAAACTCAAACAATTGCAGGCAAGCATGACAAAATGCTTAACAGAGATGCGAGAAAATTCTGAGTACAAAAATTACAATAAAGAAATAGGTAAAATTCAGAAACAACTTGAGAAACTGAACCAAAAAATAATTGCCCTGGATGAGGCAAAAAATGAATAGAAGTCCCCAACAATAGTTTGACATTATTGCATTTTTACCTGCCATCTTGTCCTTGTTAAAGATTTGGCAGGTAATTTGCTTGCTAACTGCGCATAAAACAAAACAGATTTTATGGATAAGAAGAAAGAAAACACCAGGCATCAGGAAAATAGTGCCAAACATGAGCAGTCTCAGGAAGAGGCCAATCATGCTGGTAGCAACAATAAAAATACCGGAAAAAAAGAAAACACAAAGCAAAAAAACAGCAAAAAATCTGCATCCGGAAAATCAGCGAAAGAACTGGAAAAGCAGATACTTAAAAATGAGGAAATCATCAAAGAACTGAATGAAAAATTCGGATTGTTGAATGATAAATACCTGCGTTTATCTGCTGAGTTTGACAATTACAGAAAACGGACGTTGAAAGAAAAGATGGATTTATCAAAATCTGCAGGACACACTGTAATCAAGAACCTTTTACCCGTTATTGATGACCTTGAACGTGCCATGGAAAACATTGAAAAAACAGATGATCTCGAATCTGTGAAAAAAGGCATGGAATTAATATACATCAAATTCTCCAATTTCCTGGCACAGGAAGGCATTGAGCCAATTGAAGCCGAAGGAAAAGAGTTTAACACGGACGAGCATGAAGCCATGACAAAAATTCCGGCGCCAAAAAAAGAATTAAAAGGGAAAGTGGTAGAAGAAATCCAAAAGGGGTACAAAACCAACGACCAAATATTAAGACACTCAAAAGTAGTTGTAGGGGAATAATTTTATGACAAAACGTGATTATTACGACATACTCGGGGTATCAAAAAACGCATCTCAGGATGAAATTAAAAAGGCTTACCGCAAACAGGCCTTAAAATATCATCCTGACAAAAATCCTGACGACAAAGAAGCAGAACGTAAATTCAAAGAAGCTGCCGAAGCTTACGAAGTACTCCGTGATGAACAAAAGCGCCAACGGTACGATCAGTATGGCCACGAAGGTGTGAAAGCCGGTGCCAATGGTTTCTCCGGCGGAGGCATGAGTTTTGATGATATATTTAGCCGCTTTGGTGATGTGTTTGGAGACATGGGTTTTGGTGGTTTCGAAGATTCCGGCTTTGGCGGGGGCTTTGGTAGTAGTTTTGGTGGCGGCAGAAGAAGACAAACTGTTAATAAAGGCTCCAATATTCGTATCAAAGTAAAACTCACTTTGGAGGAAATTGCAAAAGGAACTACCAAGAAACTCAAAATTAAAAAATACATCAAATGTGATGCCTGTAATGGTACAGGTGAGAAAAACGGGAGTTCCAGCGCTAACTGCCAAACATGTCATGGCAGCGGTGTTGAAACACGGGTAACCAACACCATTCTTGGCCAAATGCAACAACGCACGACATGTCGTACTTGTGGCGGAACCGGCTCTGTGATAAAAGAAAAATGCCCTGCATGTAATGGTGAAGGCGTTGTCAGAGGAGAAGAAGTGGTGGAAGTCAAAATCCCGCCAGGCATGTCAGAAGGAGTGCAGCTAAGCGTTTCCGGTAAAGGAAATGCTGCCCGCCGGGGTGGTGTAAA
>CAZGPW010000156.1:0-2564 GCA_964527535.1 uncultured Bacteroidales bacterium | reverse complement strand
AAATGATTTAACCCATTGATTATCTGGGATTTAATATGTTTTACAACATTGGCTTAATATGCTGATTGTCAACCTGATAGCATCTCCGAAACTTCAGTCTTTTATTTATCCAGCATCATATCTACCATCCATCCATACGGATTAAATGGTGCTTCGTGCCAGTTTAATTTTTTATCCCAGTAGCCTGTGCAGGGGTCGTAAACCGAAGCCATAAAAGCATAGCTTATTTCAACAATAATGGGGTTATTGTTTTCATCAAATACAAAATCATATGCAATGCTTTGTGCTTTTATTTTTTGGTTGACATCAAAGGCAAGTTTTACGCAACGTTCATCAAATTCACTTTTGTAGTATAAAATTTGTCCGCTACCGGATGCACGAAAATCATTTTCACGATTCATTCTCTTAATACCAAAAGCTTTATCGCCAACAACTATAATCCGGATATCGAAGCTGTTGTTAGGTACAAAATCCTGGAAGTACACATAGCCTTTTTCATTGCCTTTGTAATGAGCAAAAGGGGTGGGTTGTTTTTTTAATGCATAATACAACGGACGGAGAACATCGCGCCAGCTTGCTTTTCCTAGTTTCTTCTTACGGTATGCCTCTTTAAATTTTTCTTTCCAATCGTATTGAGAAAAACCTTTTCCAAATGCCTTATTAATGAGTTTTACAGCTTCTTTCTTATTTTTTGCCAGTTTAACATTGGCCGAACTGGCACCGCCCCGTAGTTTGAACACTTTAGGAAAAGTTGTGCTGTTTACCCACTGTAATGCTTCTTGTTTAGTGTAAAACACGTATGAGGGAACCAAAGGGGCACCAATGGCTTCGAATAAATATTTTTGCCCCACCTTATCGTCGAAATGCCAGGTGGTGTTAAAATCGGGAAATACCTTTTTACCTGCAAGTTGCAGTGAATACAGTAATTGTTTGGCAAAAAGCACATCTTTGTAATTGCCCTGGTGATGTTGCCACATAAAAGCATGGCAATCGTTGAGTTGCGAAACGATATCAGAGTCGTAAGCATTTACCATTTTGTATGCAATGCTGTTTTCGTTGCAATATGATACCCAACGGTCTCTAAAACCATTATTTTCGGAATTGTGAATGGCTATTTTCATGTTGTATCCTTTTAATATACCCTATCATTACACCAAAAGCGGCAAAATATTGTTCAAAGTCGTAAGTCCATGCAGTAAGGTTGATGAAAAGCACAGCGCCAAACCCGCCGGCAAGTATCCATAAGACAGGCCTGCTGTTGTTGTAATTCCTTTTCCACTGTCTGACAATGTTTTTCCCAATCCAAAAATAAAACAAAAGGAAAAGTATGCTGCCAATTATGCCACATTCAGCAAGTTGCACCATGTACTCGCTGTGTAAAACAAGTTGCCCGTGATTATCGTGCATGAAGTTTCTTAAACCTATACCATTAACAGGGTTATCTTTAAACACCTCCCAGCCTTTTATGTAGTAAAACACCCTGTCGCCGAGCAGGCTTAAGGCCTCTATGCCGGTTGTGTTACGTTCAATGCCAACTTCCATGCCTTGTTCGAAACGTTCCCCCAGCGTGGTGTTTTCAATGGAATAATTTATCCCTGCATAGAAGCCAATGGCCAGTGCAATGCCTATGATAAGATATTTTGCAGAGAATTTTAGTTGCGATAAAATTACGGTTAGAGTCATAATGATGGCTGCACCAAAAGCTTTACGGGTTGCAGCCATGGCTATGGCTGTAAATGCAAACACCAGCAAAGGTATTAACCATTTTAGTTTAATTTTATTTAGAGCAAATAGCAGGCCGCCAAAAAAAACAATGTACATGGTGTTGAGTGGCCCCATATTACCCATATCGCCGGTGTATCGTCCTTCAAAACGTTCGGATTCGCCACCAAGAATGGTAACTGAAAGCAAAGCAAAAATGGTAAACACAATGGTAAAAAGTTGCGCTGTTTTTTGTGGATTTCGCATGGTTTCTTTGGCTGCAAGCACCATGACCATGAAAGGTGTAAACAATTGATGTATAACATAAAAGGGAAACGAAATTTCTTCATGATACCCGGTTATCTGCTGATTGATAATTGAAAATATCACCCATAAGCCCCAGAAAATGGCAGGCTTGCTTAAAACCTGTTTTTTTATAAAGCTTCTGTCATGTAAAATGTTTAAAATGAAAACCAGTAGGGTCAATACAAACATAATGCGCCCCTGGCCGTCAATATGCAAAAATCCACGCTGGATAGGTGCCCACAAAATGCCAAGGGTTAAATAAATATAGTTGATGACTTGTAAGCTGAGTTTCATTTCTCTCTAATTATATACTTAAGCTTATTGTTTCAGGAGTGACCGTAGACACGAATAGTACGTGCCATTAAATATTATGGGTTTATCGATTTGTTGTTTCATTACGATATAGTTCAAATGTTAGTGGTTGAAATAAACTTCTCATTTTAGTTTTTTTCTTTAGATTATAACTGAAGTTTCGGAGATGCTATCAGGTTGACAATCAGCATATTAAGCCAATGTTGTAAAACATATTAAATCCCAGATAATCAATGGGTTAAATC
>CAZGPW010000155.1:0-3643 GCA_964527535.1 uncultured Bacteroidales bacterium | reverse complement strand
CCAATGTCAATTTTTATATAAAGTGGTCTTCCATTAAAATAACAGTAAAACCTTTTTTTGCTAATTTAAACTTTCCCATTAAATTCGTGGTAGAACCATTATTTCAATCACGCATGGTCTGTTTACAGGGACCATCCAAACGGCTTTTCAAAAAAAAAGTGGAATAAAGCCTTTTCCAGCCTTAAAAAGTACGAAAAACTGAAATTACATGAAAAATTTAAACTTTTTAAGAACATGAAAAAATCCAACAAATTTGAAAACTAATATATTTTCCCTAAGCATGTCATTTTTTTCCTGTTTTTTAAAAACAGATTTAAAGTTCAGTTAAAAGTTGCATTTATTGCTGAAATTTTACTATATTTACAGGTATTATAGGACTTTTTTTAATTTAAATTACGCTGATGTTATGAAAAAACAAGCCCTTATTTTGATGTTTTTAATTGTTAGTATTGGATATGTGTTTTCTCAGACAGTATATGACAATTCCCAGGACGGTAAATTATTTTTTAAAATAAAAGACGATGTCCGGGTTTTGATGCCGGCAAAAAACAACAACATTGATATTTCGGAAGTAAATTTCCTGTCTGGAATTATTGATGCGTATCAAATAACATCGGTAGAAAAAGCCTTTGACCTAAAGGGAGGAAGCAAAAAACTAAACCGGATTTACCTAATGCAATTTGCTGGCCACGCACAGGTTGATAACATTATCCGCGATCTCGAAAACATTAATAATGTAGTGGAATATGCCGAACGGGTACCTTTACCCAAACCTTTTTACACTCCGGATGATCCGTTTTACACGTCAACGGAGTGGGGGTACAATTGGAATTGGTACCTTGATGTTATCAATGCAGAGGATGCCTGGGACATTTCTACAGGTGATGCCAACATCAATGTGGCAGTAGTGGACAATGCCATTTGGGCCGATCACCCTGACCTGACCAACAAAGTGGTTGCACAATACAATGCCGTTACAGATACCGAAGGCAATTCCAGTCCGCCAACCTCCGTACCTCAGGACGATTCTGAAACAGCCTATGAATGGTCACACGGCACACATTGTGCAGGGCTTGTGGGTGCAGAAACGGACAACAACCTGGGGATAGCATCCATAGGATACAACGTTAGCCTTATGACAGCAAGGGGTGCTGAAGACAACGGAGATTTAACCCATACTGCCTACGGTGTACAATGGGCTGCCAATAACGGTGCAGATGTTATCAGCATGTCATACGGCAGTTCATCATACAGTTCCTCAATGGAGCAATTTTTTCAGGACATTAAAGACGCCGGGATTGTCCTTGTTGCAGCTGCCGGTAATGATGGCGTTTCAACAGATCATTACCCTGCTGCTTATTCATCTGTTATTGCTGTTGGTGCTTCTGACGCTGACGATCAGTTGTCTTCCTTTTCACAATACGGATCGTGGGTGGACATTGCTGCGCCGGGTGGTTATTCCCCTTCCGGGTCTGAACCCAATCAAATAAGTTTAACCAGCACCACCTATTGTGAAGCTTATGCAGCAGGCACCGTCCCGATGTTTTCCGGTGAAAATTACGACATTATGCAGGGGACATCAATGGCCTGTCCTGTGGCTGCAGGGCTTGTTGGCCTGATGGTCTCTTTAAATCCAGCCCTGACACCCGATGAAGTGCTTTCATGCCTTCAAACAACAGCAGACCCTTTGACAGGTGGAAATTCCATCAGTCCCGACGGTGGCAGAATAAACGCACTTGAAGCTATGGAATGTGTTTTAAGCACACTCAATGTGCCACCGGTTGCTGATTTCTCTGCAGTTCCCACTACCCTCACAGTGGGAAACACTGTGACTTTCACTGAATCTTGCACAGGTACCGTGGATTCAATGCACTGGAATTTCCCTGGTGGATCACCTTCCAGCGCTACAGGAAGCGGGCCTCATGATGTCCAGTATGATACCGTTGGTCAATATGATGTATCGCTTACAGCGTATAATGCTTACGGCTCCGATACCGAAACTAAAAATGCTTATATTGACGTAGTAGAAGTATCCACTGAATGCGACACCTTATCGAATATTCATGATGATGATACAATTACTTACTATACAACGGCAGAAGGATATGTCTCCGGCCATAATGAGTATGATTTTGAAGAATTTGCTGAGTATTTTTCCGCATCACCGGCATACAACATGACCGGCGTTGTGATTGGCGTAGCAAAAGCAGATGCGCTTTCTGCAGATCCTAAAATAACACTGAAAGTCTGGGATGACAACAGCGGAGAACCAGGAAATGAGCTTTATACAGAGGACGTTGACCTTGCATCACTCACAGCCGGATCATACAACTCACTGGATCTCCAGAATGAAGTGGCTGTGCCTGCCGAATTTTATGTGGGATATCAAATTTATTACAATTCACCACAGGATACATTTGCAGTATATATGGCAAAAGACAGGGGAGACAGTTCCCCTTACAACCCAACAGCTTATACAACCTATAATTCAGCATGGTCTAACCTCGATGATCTTTTTTCCGGGTCAGGTGGTTTAAACACCGCTTATGTTATATACCCTGTTTTTTGTCCGCCTGCACCTACTGCAGACTTCACCGCAGATCAGTATGAAGGCTGTGATTCATTGCTGGTATCGTTCACTGACCAAAGCTCTTCTAACACAAACTCCTGGTATTGGGATTTCGATGACGGGGATACCTCTTCGTTGCAAAATCCCGATCATAATTTTGAAACGCCCGGCACCTATCATGTTACACTAATTGCGTCTAACAATGGAGGATCTGACAGCCATACCGATACCATTTTTGTATATGCTTCGCCGTCATGTGACCTTGGTCCGGATATTAACGTGTGTGCAGATGAAACACCTGTTACCCTTGATCCCGGTTCTGATCCTGATTATGATTATCAATGGACAGGGGGTTTCACTACTCCGTCACTGTTGGTTGATACTTCCGGAACCTATCAGGTCACCGTTACAAATAACATGTGTTCAGCCACAGATGAAATCAATGTAAGCGTTCTCCCCTTATCAGAAATCACACAACAACCTGAAAACAATGACCTGTGTATGTCTGAAGACCATACCCTTACTATTGCAGCCGAAGGCATAAACCTAACCTACCAGTGGCAAAAGGACGGGACTGATATTCCAGGTGCTACATCGGATTCATACACAATTAACAACGCTGACCTTGCTGATGAAGGGGATTACAACTGTATCGTATCAGGCACCTGCGACACCGTTAGTTCAGATACCGTGAGCCTCGTCATTGGAACCACCACACAAATCACATCCCAACCTTCAGGAACAACTGTATGCGAAGGAAATAACCATACATTTTCGATTACCGCTACCGGCAGTAATTTGTCATACCAATGGAAAAAAGACGGTGTGGATGTGGGAACAAATGATCCATCACTGACAATCAATAACATTACACTTGCTGATGCAGGGGATTACACATGCGTGGCATCAGGAGATTGCGGAACAGAAACTTCTGATCCGGCAAGCCTTGTAGTCACTCCCTTGACACAAATCACCGACCAACCGGATGATGCAGTTGCCTGCCAGGGAGAGAATCACAGTTTCACCCTCACAGCTTCAGGCGACAACCTTACCTACCAGTGGCAAAAAGACGGG
>CAZGPW010000154.1:0-4799 GCA_964527535.1 uncultured Bacteroidales bacterium | reverse complement strand
CTTACGACGACGGAATTTTACCAACAGAAAAATCAACGAAATCCAGGAAATTTACCGTAAACTATTCAACAACGGGATGAACCGCAGTCAGGCCATTGATTACATTGAAGCAGATATGAAAGCCACTAAAGAACGAGACGAAATTATAATGTTTGTTCGTAATTCAAAGCGTGGCATCATCAGAGGGTATTTTGAGAAGTAGTAATTGATTAGCCGGAAATCTGGAGTCAGAAGAACAACTCAGAACTAACGGCTTTCGCCAGACCGGTTCAATGCATTCCACCCCTGTGCTTCCAAAGGAATTTCTTTTCCGTTCCCGGCAACCAGCACATATTTTTCCTTTTTGGGAGCCATGTGTCCTATGATGGAAATACCCGGAATTTGTTGTATTCTCTCAACATCATCCTGTGAAATGGTAAACAGCAACTCATAATCTTCACCACCGTTAAGGGCAGGAATACCGGGGTCCAGGTGAAACTCTTCTGCCGCTTGTTGTGCTTCCATCGCAATGGGAAGTTTGTCTTCAAATATTTTGCACCCGAGCCCGGATTGTGTGGTAATATGCAAAAGGTCAGATGATAACCCGTCAGACAAATCTATCATGGAGGTGGGAGTGATGTCATTTTCACGCAGTTGCCTGATGATATCTTTGCGAGCTTCAGGTTTCAGTTGCCTTTCGATTAGGTAAGGGTATTTATCCAGCTCAGGCTGAATTTTCGGATCTTTCATGAAGATTTTCTTTTCACGTTTCAACAATTGCAGCCCCAGGTATGCAGCTCCTAAATCCCCGCTGACACAAATAAGCTCCTTGTCACCGGCTGAGTTTCGTTTTACTGCCTTGCCTTTTTCTACAGATCCCAAGGCTGTGATACTGATTGTCAATCCCGTCAGGGAACTTGTGGTGTCCCCGCCAACCAAATCCACATCGTACCGGCGGCATGCTTCTTTGATGCCGCTGTACAACTCTTCTGTAGCCTTAAGCGAAAACTTTGATGACAGGGCAATAGAAACCACAATTTGTTCAGGATTCCCGTTCATGGCATAAATGTCACTGAGATTAACCACAACGGCTTTGTAGCCCAAATGCTTAATCGGTGTATAGACCAGGTCAAAATGTACACCTTCCATCAGGATGTCAGAGGTTATCAAACTGTCACGGTTATCATGCCTGAATACAGCGCAGTCATCTCCGATGCCATACAAGGTGGATACCTTATTGTGTTGCACATCAGATGTTAAATGATTGATCAAACCGAATTCGCCAAGGTCTTTTATGCTTTTCTTTTTCATCTGTTTACAGAATTTACTTTATGTACTTAAATTATTGTAACTACTCACCGCTAAAGCGCAAAGTTATTAAATTTATTTATTCATTAATTGATATCAGCAAATCAATAAATAGAGCTAATTCCGTTTGGAAAAACTCCCTGCGGGGTTAATAATGGTTAAAATGTATGCGTCTGAATAGTGACAAATTATTTACGCTTGTTTGTTAATTTTACCGGAGAATTATTATTTTCATAAAAGTGAGGATTGTTTGGCAAAGATTTTGACAGTAAATCAAATAAACAAAGGGAATGAAAAATATTGTGGTATTTTTTATATCTTTGTGTGAAATCTTTTGGTTATGAAAAAAATGCTCCTGTTGTTTATCCCGCTTTTGACAAGCTTTTTGGTTTGTTCACAGGATATGGCCATATATACAGATTATTTGAATAAAGTACAATTGTTTGACGGGGGTGAATTTAAGGAACTGGAACACCTGCCGTTAAAGTCTTACCAGATAGGCAATGAATGTCTTGGTTATGAGGATAATTCCGAAAACTTTAAAATTTATTACAATCATTATACATTTAAAATCAACAGTTTTGTGAGCAATTATATTGTCACAGACCATCTGGTAGCGTATAATTTGAACAGCCAGTTGAAAGTGTTTGACAGGGGGGATAACATCACATTGTCGGTATATACGGATTTGTATGCAGCCGGGGATGAATTGGTGGCCTTTTTTGACAAGCAAAGCAAAATTTTTAAGGTGTATTACAATGGAGAAATTTTTGAACTTGATGATGCCTTGGCGGGGGATGAAATAACAGAATATAGCGTTGGTGAAAACACCTTGGTTTTTCTTGACAGCAATGATTATTTGAATATTTTTTACAAAGGCGAAATCATTGAAATGATGTATAAAGACAGGGCAAAATCTTATAAAGTTGGACGGGACATTATTGCTTTCGTGGAATCCTCTGTTGAAAATTTCCAGGTGTTTTACAAAGGATTTTTCTCAGAAATCGAAAGTTTTGCACCCAAAACTTACAAAACAGGTGATGGGTTTGTCGCTTATATTGATTCCAATGATTACCTGAAAGTATATAATGGCAACGAAGTAGTGACAGTTTCTTTTGATGCCCCTGATATTTTTGAAGTGAAAGATGCGTTGGTGATCTATTCTGTACAAAATTATTTTAAAGTTTATTGGAATGGCCATTCTTACACCCTTGACAGCTTTATTCCTGATAATTATGTCTATGACGGCAATGTCATTGCCTGGGAAAATGAACAGGGCAATCTCAATATTTTTGATCGCGGCCAAACGGATATCATTTCGTATGAAGATTTGACTTCACTTACATGTCATGGCAATACGGTTTCGTTCAGTTACGGCGTAAAATCGCATGATATTTACTGGAATGGCAATGTATATTCCGGAGAATAGTGACATTATCACAAGTACATAAGAAAAAAATAAAATCAGCGGCTCTGAAACTGGGCTTTGATGCCGTTGGCATTACCAGTCCTACCATTCCAGCACAAGACATTAAACGATATTCCGCATGGATAGGAAACGGTTATCAGGCTGGAATGGCTTATATGAGAAACCGCTATGATATGCGGCTGGATCCTCAAAAATTGTTCCCGGGTGTAAAATCTGTAATCGTATTGTTGCAATCGTATTACAATGAAGAGCTTCCGGAACAGCCCTGTAAAATTGCCAGGTACGCTGTGGGAAAAGATTATCACAAAAGCCTAAAAAAACGCATGAAAAAATTGCAGGCATCAATACGTGACATCACTGGCAGCGAGTTTATATCTCGCCCTTTTGTGGATTCTGCGCCTGTGCTTGAGCGAAGCCTTGCTGTAAAAGCCGGCCTGGGATGGATTGGTAAAAACACGTGCCTTATTCATCCTGAGTTGGGGTCTTATGTTTTTATTGCCGAATTGTTCACAGACCTGGATTTATTTCCTGATACAAAGATGGTGAAAAACCGTTGTGGTACTTGTACTCGCTGTGCAGATGCTTGTCCGACACAAGCGTTGTCGAAAAACGGCATTGATTCAGGGCGCTGCATTTCATACCATACCATCGAAAACAAGGCGGATATTCCATCCACAGTTGCAACAAATATGAAGCAATACGTTTTTGGATGTGATGTTTGTCAGGAAGTGTGTCCATGGAACCGCAACACCAGAAAAAAAGCGGATGCTGATTTTAGGCCGGCAAAGCACCTGAATTACATTAACACTGAATTTCTTGACAGCATTAGTGATGAGCGGTTTAAGGAAATATTTGCCGGAACAGCGTTGATGCGTGCGGGCAGGAAAAAATTGTTAGAAAACATCCGAACGGTTAAAAAGGCCGGAAACCAATGATGTGACGCACTTCATCCAGGGTTTTATGTGCACTTTCACGGGCTTTTTCAGTTCCCATTTTCACCACCTTTCTCAGGTATGCATCATCTTGTTCAATTTGCTCAATCCGTTCTCTGACAGGTTCGATAAGTGTGATGATGTCTTCAGCCAGTTGTTTTTTCATGTCCCCGTAGCGGATGGTGCAATTGGCGTAATCGTCTTTGAATGATTGCACCACTTCCGGTTTTGAGACTATTTCCATGATGGTAAACAGGTTTTGTATGGGCTCGCTAACGGGGGAGTTTTGTTCCGTGGGGCCGGCGTCTGTTTTTGCTCTCATTACTTTTTTGCGCAGTTGCTTATTGGTATCTGAAAGATACAAACCGTTCCCTTCGGATTTTCCCATTTTCCCGGTACCATCTAACCCGGGTATTTTTATGAGTTTGTTGCCAAAATTAAAGCCTTTGGGTATGGTAAAGAAATCGGTTTTATACATGCGGTTAAAGCGTTTGGCAAATTTCCTGGCCATTTCAAGGTTTTGCTCCTGATCTTTGCCAACAGGCACGTGATCTGCTTTATGAATTAAAATATCTGCAGCCATTAACACCGGATAGGTGAGCAAGCCTGCATTGACATTATCGGGCTGACTGCGGGCTTTTTCTTTAAATGTGGTGGTTCGCTCAAGTTCGCCGAGATAAGCATTCATATTGAGCAATAAATACAACTCAGGAATTTCCGGCACCTCACTTTGAATGTATATGGTTGCTTTTTCAGGATCAATACCGGCAGCAAGGTATTCTACCAATACCTGTTTTACACTTTGATGTAAATTTGATGGGGTGGGATGCGTGGTAAGCGAATGATAATCAGCAATAAAAAAATAACACTGATGTTCATGTTGAAGTTTTACAAAATTTGTCACTGCTCCCAGGTAATTTCCCAAATGCAATTTTCCTGTTGATCTTATGCCACTTAGTACCCTTGCCATTTGTATGTTCTGTGTTTTTGTTATTTGCTTTATTAATTTATGGTTTTAATGTATTCACTCAGGGTGTTAAAATGTCCTGTATTTTTTCAGCATCAGATAAAATCTCCACGGCATTTTCCACTTCCTTATCTGAATTAAGGCTGTATTTGATTCTGCCTTTACGGTAATAATACCTTCCCAC
>CAZGPW010000153.1:0-2897 GCA_964527535.1 uncultured Bacteroidales bacterium | reverse complement strand
ATAATAAAGCAATTAAATATAAAAAGAGGTGCATTTTACCCAACTTTATAAAAATGAAGTCATTGATTTACGCGGAAAAATGTCCTCCGAAACTTTAGTTGATTAATAAAGGTATAATTGAATAAAAATATATGAAGCATCTGAGTGGTTTATTTATTGTGATATTATTACTGGGGATAACAGGATTTTGCAATGGTAAATCTGAAAAGCTTGATGTGCCCAAAATTATGCAGATGCATATTGATTACCTTGTTAAACATCACCCGGAAAAAGCTATAGACATAATAAATAAACATGATGGTAATATATTTACTGAATTATACCTGAGCCGTAGCCTGGCACAGCATTATTTAATCACAGGGAATCTTGATTCTGCCCAGTATTTTACAGAATATGCCATGGAAATGGCTGAAAAGCATGATCTGGATAATAAATACAATGAAAATTTGATTTTTCTTGGCGATGTTTATTATGACAACAGGCAGTACGATGAAGCGTATAAATTGTATGATAAAGCAAAAAAATATTACAATACTGTTAAGGATTCCTCATCAATTGGAAGGTTATATCTCAATAAGGCTGCTGTTTTAATGAATGTTGGAAAAAATGAACAGGCCTTGAATTACCTCATTACTGCAAAAAAATATTTTGATGATAATGTGGATGTTTATGAAATCGGGGCCGTTTATGAAAATATTGCTCAAATCAATGCCAACCTGGGATATGAAAAAATATGTAAAATAAATACGCATAAAGCAATTGACCATTATAAACAGCTTGAAGATTCCAGTTATTTGGCTACTGCATACGCCAGTCTAGGGGTGTCATACAGACTTATGGAACAACCTGATTCGGCCATGTATTATTATAAAAGAGCAGTAGAAATTGGTCGAATAATTAAGGATGATTATACGCTGGCACAAGCCTGGATGAATATGGGTAATGTTTCTGATGATGCAGGTAAGCAAAAGGAGGCATTAGATTATTATCAAAAATCTCTGGAGATTTGCCTGGATAACAATATTATGTACGGGATTTACCTGAATAACATCAATATAGCTAGCATTAAAATTAAACAGGAAAAATACCGGGAAGCACAAAATTTATTGGAAAAAGCCCTGGCAATGGAGAGGGAACATGCATTTGGTCATCTTAAAACTGTGTACGAAAATCTGATCGAATTGCATAAAAATAAAGGAAATTACAAAGAGGCTGTATCCTTTGCTGAAAAACTCATTTATCTTAAAGATAGCTTGCATGCTGACAAAAGAGAATCCAAAGTCAAGGATATACAAGAACGCTATGAGTCAGAAAAGTTAAAGTCTGAATTATACAAATATCGCAACGAGGAACAACAGGAGAGAATAAGCAACTTGTATTTTATAGGTTTTGTCATTATCCTGGTTATGCTTTTACTCTTTGTTATTTATTTTATTTTTTCAAAATGGCGGTCTGACAAGCAAAAGGCGATGCTTGCCCAGTCAGAAAAAGAGAAAATTCACATAAAATTAGAAGCACATAAGCGGGAATTATTGTCAAAAAGCCAACGGATTAATAAAATGCAAGAGTTTTATGGTGAGTTAAAGCAAAAATTGAAACGCATTAAAACCGATAAGTATAGGGATTGTGAAAAGGCATACAATGAAGTGATTAGATTCATCAATACAAACGGCACCATTCCACATGAAAACAATGATTTGAATGAAAAGCTCTATAACATCAATTACAAATTTGTGGAAAAATTAAAGAAAACATACCCAACCCTTACGCAATCAGAACTACAAATATGCATGTATCTCTACCTGGGCATGACATCCAAAGACATAGCCAATAATACCAACCGAAGCACAAGAACAGTGTCAAATTTGAGATATCGCGTCCGGAAAAAAATGAATATTGACAGGCAAACCGACTTAGCCGGTTTTTTACAAATTTTTGCTTCAGACTTATAACGCCTTCTTGGTCAGTTAAATATGAGGTGTTTGTGATAAACAGAAACGCCCATGAGTAATATTTGAGTATCCGATAATTTGATTGTTCCCCATTCGTATATATATATTTATGAAGAATTATAAAAACACTATTAAAACAGTATATTTATAATTTTGGATTTTATATCAAGATAAATACAGTAATGAAGATAAAAGACAGGGTTAAAACTAAATGACAGGTACAATTAGCAAGGCAAACTTTAATTTCAGAATATGGTGGTTACTGTTGGTGATTATAATACCAGCACAATTATTTGCAACCAATGAAATAAAACCACCCGGGCAAACTTTCAATTCAGTTTCTGATGGTAATTGGACTGACGCTTCAAGCTGGGAAATTGCTGACATTCCAGACAATAATACAACGGGTAATAAAGATAATATTTACATTCAACATAAAATAACCCTGAATGATGTGCTTGATGTAAAAGGAGGCACCTACATTGAAATTTCAGACACATTGGTTGTTAATGGGAATGTAATTTTCAATGGCAATTCACAGGTTAGCCTCACGAATGGGGGAGTACTCATTGTAAATGGAAATGTCACCAATGAAACAAATTCAAATGAGATACAGGTGGATGGAAAACTTTCCATAGACGGTGATTATTATGGTAAAAATGGTTCGAGTGTAAGTGGAACAGGGGCTATGCCTGTCAGTGGAAGCGTTACAACCGATGGTACAGCCTCTGTGTTTGGTTCCACAATTGATTGTGTGCCTGTTGCCCCCTGGGATTGTAGTTCATCTGCCGGTGCACCTTTACCTGTTGAATTGGTGAGTTTTAATGCTAAACTGAATGGCAGTGGTGTTCTTTTATCATGGTCAACAGCCTCCGAAACCAACAACGATTATTTCATCATTGAAAGATCAACCGATCTGAAGGTGTTTTCTGAAATTGCCATCGT
>CAZGPW010000152.1:0-12278 GCA_964527535.1 uncultured Bacteroidales bacterium | reverse complement strand
TAAAGCAATTAAATATAAAAAGAGGTGCATTTTACCCAACTTTATAAAAATGAAGTCATTGATTTACGCGGAAAAATGTCCTCCGAAACTTTAGATAATGATCCCTGAAAACCAAATCCGGTGAAACATTTTCGTTGCTATCAAGTTTTTCCAATTCCGATTTGACAAGCTTTTCCGGCTTTTTACTTATTGCAGTCCTTTGAAAAAGCATGGAGTCAATTTTTTTATCAAGGGTACGAGTACTCCACTTTTCAGTGATGCACATTTGCAGATAAAAGCTTCGTTCCTGCTCATTTTTAATGTAAATCAATGATTTAAAATGCGACCAGCTTAATTGTCTCCACAGTGCGGAGATAATTTGGAGATCGGGAAAAGTCTCTGCAAAGCGGAGACAATGTCTTAAATGCTTGGCACTCCATCCCCTGCCGTATTCTTTTGTCAGCTCCTTGCTGAGATTTTTCACCACCTGCTCACCGTATTCTGCCCGTTTCTGTTTCAATATATTCTGATTGATCAGTCGGCCAATGTGCCAATACGTGGATGTGAGGGTTGTGTTGATTGAAACAGCGATTTGATTTTTACCCTGTTCAATGATATCCTTTACTTCCTTAAAGAGCGTGGTATTTAATTTCATATTCAATCAATATTCATCAAGCCCAAAGTTAAAAATATTGTAGAATTCTCTGTGATTTTGATAAGAATAATTTGGAAGCTAGGTGCAGAATTACTCACGTGTGTTAAATTGACTTATACTTACTTGTTATTACGGTGGATATAGTCTTCAATTTTTCCAGTCGGCGAATGCCATCAGTGTCTTTTACGAGTTTGTTTTTCTTTATTTCATGAATGCGAGAGATGATAAATTCAAATTTGGCATGATATTTCACAAGATGGGTTTTTAATATCCTATCTAATAATACTTTTTGTTTGTTGAAATTTCCGTCTATGTATTCAATTAGTATCTTAACTGGCTCAGCTCGTTCATTGAGATAATCAATCTTTGGGTCTAAATCTAAGTTCTTATCAGGATTTGCTATTAGTTTTCCCAATTCAGTTTTTGCAAATTTATAAATTGCTGAGGTGCCCTTCTTGGTACCCCATTCGTATTCTCCCAGCTCATGAAATGCTTCTCTTATTAATGTATAAATTGACTCTAATTGTATGTTTTCAATTTCCTGCTCCAGTGCTTTTTTATTCAAATCTAATGCTTGCTCCCTGGCTTTGCGTGTCTCATTCACAAGCCTAATCGTAAATACCACATAAACAATGGTTGCAGTAGCAAGGATAACGGATGTTGTCAGGTTAATCAATGCACTGTGATTTGCAAGCCATTGTGTAAAGTCAGAAAGTATCATCATTTATATCTTAAATTTAAAATTATAACATCGACCGTATAAATGTAATAATCATTCCTAATCTTTACCCAACCAGATAATTTCCAACATCAGCGGAATTGTACCGCTGCCCGGAGATTGTTTGGTTTTCTCTTTCCCTCACTAAAACATCTTCTCTATTAAAACTCAGTAATTGCCTCTGTCAATTATACTGTCCCTGGTGGTGAATACATTTCCGAGTTAATTTTTAGAAACAACCACCATTTCAAAATTAAACATAAATAACGTGAGTTTAAGCGTGAGTATTGAGGAGTAAAGCACTCTGTACTCGCCCACACGCCCAAAATCTTCGTGGAGCTGCCGGGGGTCGAACCCGGGTCCAAACAAGAAACAGAGAAGCTTTCTACATGCGTAGCTTGTTTTCGATTGTCGGGATGTGAACGGGAACAAGCACCCTGGGCACATCCTTAGTCCCTTAAATGTCACTGTTTTCCAGGGACCGGAAAACAGCCAGCCTGAAATTTTCTGCACTCCCTGTTCGGTCGGAATCAGGCAAGTCCTTCCGGGGAATGTCTCGTCCAGTCACCTTGTGACCGGATGAAGCCTAACCTACTGTGATTCGGTTACGCAGCGAGAGCGTAGTTATCTGCGCCATTTAAAAAGTGTGTGAACAGTTGATGACGGGCTTAGTCACTTGGCCCGGCATGCTTACTTATCCATTTACCTTGCTGTCAAAACCATTTCAGCCCCGGTAAATGTTAATCAATACATTAATTATGCAAAAATAATGCTAAAGTTTCAATTTATAAAAAGAATTTTGCGGATGACAAGCTAAAATATCATTCTTCTTTTAAAGCCATGCCTTCTGTATATTCAAACATGACATCAAATGGGTCGGGGGATTCCTTTTCTTTCCACCTGTCCCGGATAACGATGTAATAATCCATTCCGGTTTCAACGACATCATATTTAACAGGCAATTCTTTCAACCCCTGTAATTCTTTCAGCTCATTTTTATCTTCATTTAACTTGTAAATACCGGCTGACACATTGACATCATTCGTTTTTCCTGATTTTATTTTTAACATGCCCGGACTTTCGGGGGTAAATTTAAACATATCCAGATCATTCTTTGGAAAAATAGCAAGCCTGACAGTATCGTTGCCATTGATAAGCTTTGCATCAGCGTAATCATTGTTGGGCTCACAAGTATCCATTTCGGGAATAAAATCAGGTTTCCATGTAAACAATTGTTCAGAAGCTTTTTCATGCCACCTGTCAGACAGCTTTAGATAATACTCTCCAGGTTCGGTGAGGGCAATGCTTTGCGGTAAAGCTTTTTTATTTTTGATAACATCTGTGCCATCAAACTCGTCATAGGTAGCAAACAACACTGCTAAATCTAAGCCTTCAGGGTTTTCTTTACACATCACACGAATGTATCCCTGTTCGGTTGTTGTAAATTTAAACCAATCTTCATCTTTTTTAGGGAATATCGCTGATTTGTATCCTTTATCTAATTCTATAGCTTTGGCAGCTTCCACATCGTTGTTGGGCTCATGTTCATCAAACTCTTCGATGAATTCAAATTTCAGGGAAAAAGGTGTTTCTGAGGCATTTTCATTCCATCGGTCAGCCAATAATGCATAGCATGTATCTTTTTCTTCAAAAGCAACCGCAGCAGGTAATGTCAAAAAGTTGGTCAGAAATACTTCTTTCTTTTCGCCCCACTCATCATACCTTGCAAACCGAACCTGCACATCAAGGTCTTCGGGGATGTTTTTGGAAACGAGCTTTAAATATCCGGGACCGGGGATTATGATTTTATACCAGTCCTGATCTTCTTTGGGGTGTATTTTCATATCAAATTCTACGCCCGGCTCAATGGAATTGGCTTCATCAATTTTATCATTTGGCTCAAGTGATTCATTTTCCTTTTTCTCAGATTCAGAACCACAGGAAATGAAAAACATTAAAAATCCAGCTAAAAGAAACAAATGCAGTTTTTTCATAACAGTTTATTTTTTATGTTTAGAATAAAAATTTTGTGAAATATACAAAAATCTTTTTGCACAAAAAAATTTTATATTAAAAACTTCTTGAGTTTTGGTATTCAAGTCATCGATAACTTAGACATTATTTTTCAGCTAACATTACTAAGCTCTGATTATGTAAAATGCCAAACATTCACTAATTTTATCCCAAATAAAAAATCTAAAATTATGGCACAAAAAAAAATAAAAGTCGGGTTAATTAAAGAAACCAAGACACCACCTGACCGCAGGGTAGTTTTAACCCCGGTGCAGGTTATGAAAACCAAAGAAAGGTTTCCCCATGTTGATATCGTTGTTCAACCCAGTGAATTAAGATGTTATAAAGACGAAGAATATGAAAGGCTTGGGATTACCATGCAGGAGGATTTATCAGATTGTGATATTCTGATGGGAGTAAAAGAAGTAAAAATCCCCACCCTGATTCCTGGTAAAAAATACCTGTTTTTTTCACACACCCACAAAAAACAGGAATACAACCGTCCTCTTCTGCAAGCACTGGTAAAAAACAAGATTCAAATGATTGATCATGAATGCCTTACCGATGACCATGGGATGCGGTTGGTAGCGTTTGGCCGCTGGGCAGGCATAGTAGGTGCATATAACGGGTTAATTGCATGGGGAAAACGCTCAGGCGATTATGAACTGATACGAGCAAAAGACTGTTTCGATATGCAGCAAATGCTTGAGCAAGTGGACCAGGCCATATTGCCACCGCGTTTTAAAATATTGATCACAGGCGGTGGCCGTGTTGCAGGCGGCGCACTTGAAACACTTGAGCCGCTAAACCTTCATAAAGTAAGCCCTGAAGCATTTCTGAATGAAACTTTTGACGAACCTGTTTATTGCCAGATTGATGCAGACCAGTATGTAGAGCTTAAAGAAGGGGGCTGGAAATCGTTCCCGCACTTTTTTGAACATCCTCAGGATTATAAATCCACATTTAAACCATACAGCAAAGTGGCTGATATGTGGATAGCTTGTCATTTCTGGGATCAAAACAGCCCTGTGTTTCTAAAACCGGAAGATTATAAAGAAAAAGATTTCAACATCAAAGTCATTGCAGATGTCAGCTGCGATATTGCAGATCCGATTCCATCCACACTGCGGGCATCAACCATTGCCGATCCCTTTTACGGGTATAATCCTGATACAGAGCAAGAGGGCAATGCTTTTGATGAACAAAACGTTACGGTAATGGCCGTTGATAATTTGCCCGGTGAATTACCACGGGATGCAGCAGAAGATTTTGGGAACACCCTTTTAGAACGTGTTTTTCCTTATCTATTTGATACGGAAAATCCCGATAACGATGTCGTAATGCGGGCAAGTATCTGCAAAGACGGGAGTCTCACTAAAGATTTTGCTTATCTACAGGATTTTCTTGACGAAAAAGAATAAAGCTAAATTCATCCGGGCTTATTGATTAACATGTTTAAGCTGTGAAATCACTTCTGTTGGATTTTCTGCTTTAAAAACGGCAGATCCGGCAACAGCAGCACTCATGCCTGCGTCTGCCAGTTTTTTTACATTATCCGGAGACACACCACCATCCACTTCGATGATGAGGTCCGGATTTTTTTCATTTGCCAGTTGTCTTAGTGCCCTGATTTTATTCATGCTTTCAGGAATAAAAGACTGCCCTCCAAAACCAGGATTTACAGACATTAGAAGTACCATATCCAGATCAGGCAGAATGTTTTCGAGCAAATGAACCGGTGAATGTGGATTCAGAGATACCCCGGCCTTCATTCCCTCATTTTTAATTTCCTGCACACAACGGTGCAAATGCACAACAGCCTCATAATGAACAGTCAGAATATCCGTTCCTGCTTTTCTGAACGCTTTCACATATCGCTCAGGTTTTTCAATCATCAGATGAACATCCAGCGGTTTTTTAGCTGCTGTTTTAATTTGTGAGATTACAGGGAACCCAAAGGTGATGTTTGGAACAAACATACCATCCATAATATCAAGATGTATCCAATCAGCTTCGCTGTTGTTAAGCATTTCGATTTCAGAACCCAGGGTTAGGAAATCAGCGGACAGTAATGAAGGTGCAACAATCATTTTTATTTGCAAAGAAAAGAAAATTCCGGAAAAGCTACCTACGCCGCAAGTATTTTTTACATTTCAGCAGCAGAAAATGCTTACCCTGTATCCGGGATTTATGTCAAATAAGCTTTCAGGTTTTTATGCCTGGAGGTTTGTTTTAATCTTCTTATACATGCTTCTTTCAGTTGCCGTACCCTTTCCCTTGACAAGCCATAAATTTCACCAATTTCTTCAAGCGAATGCGGGTAATAGCCGTTCAGTCCGTAAAACATTTTCAGTATTTCAGCTTCACGTTTGTTTAACACGCTCAAGGTTCTGTTTATTTCCTTGTTGAGAGACTCCTGCATTAATTCAACATCAGGGGGGTCTGCTTCTTCAGATTGCAGTACATTTTCCAGGGTTCCGTCGTCGGCATCTTCACCCATGGGTTTATCCATGGATAATTTCTTAGCCACATTACGTAGATGTTCTTTCACATCACCAAGCCCCACTTCCATTAATTGTGCAATTTCTTCATCCGTAGGTTCCCGTTGGAATTCTTGTGTCAATTGATTTTTTGCTGAGCTTATTTTCTGAATTGTCCCAATTCTGTTTAGCGGCAGACGAATCATACGTCCCTGAACAGCCAGGGCATGCAAAATAGATTGCCTTATCCACCATACTGCATAGGAAATAAATTTAAATCCACGGGTTTCATCAAATCGTTGTGCCGCTTTAATTAATCCAACATTACCTTCGTTTACTAAATCTTGCAACCCCAGTCCCTGGTGTTGATATTGCTTGGCAACAGAAACAACAAAACGTAAATTAGCTTTCACAAGCTTATCCAGGGCTTTTTTATCCCCATCTTTGATGCGTTTTGCAAGCTCAATCTCCTCCTGAGGAGAAACCATTTCCAGGTTTCCAATTTCTTGCAAATAACGTTCAAATGCCGGTGTGTCGCGATTTGTAATTTGCCTTGTTATTTTCAGTTGTCTCATAATATATATGTAATCCTTTCTTTTTCCACTTTATCTCTTGAACCACAAATTAGACGTAAAACAGTACCATTTGGTTGCCTTTGATTTGATCAAAATTTGATCAAAAACCAACTCCTCTGTATTTTTAACACATGAAATTGTTAATAAGTTTTTTTGTAAATTAAGAAATGCTTTGTAGATTTGCGCTCACATAATATAAACTTTAATTTATTTAACAATAAAGTTTGCAATTGGAAGTAACATCTCTTTCTTTCAAAGCGACGCATTCATACAAATTTTCAAAATAATTACCATTTAATTTTAATTGATTTTTATTCATTAATTATCTGATAATTAAAATATTAATTTAACATTCAACACACATGTACGACATTTTAGACTTAAATCAGAAAAAGCTTCCTGAATTAAGATTGATTGGAAAAAGGCTCAATGTAAAGCATTACAATTTACTTCGAAAAAAAGATTTAATTTATGCCATACTTGATGCCCAGGCCATTGAAGAATCACAAAATTCAGAAAAAGACAAAAAAGAAAAATCAGGCGGACAGGAATCACGCAAATCACCAAGGCCAAGAAAAAGAACACAGAAAATAGCCTCAGCCGATCCTGATCAGAATAAACTAACATTCAATAATAAACAAAAGAAACCAGGTTCAGTAAAAGATGATCAATCAACTGAGCAAACAACAAAACCTGAAGAAGGTAAAGACAAACCCACTCAGGAGAAGCAGGATAAACACAAAAAACACCGCAGACATCAGCCTACTCAAAATCAACATAAAAACCTGATAACAAAAACGGATAAGCAAAACCAAAAAGCTGATACCAAACAAAAAGTATCGGATTCAGGGAAGGAAAAAAGGGAAATAAAAGATCAACCCCGGAAAAAACAAGAAGAACAACCCAAGGCCATAAAAAAAGAAGAGAGTGCAAAACAACCGCAGGCACAAAAAGATAAACAACAACCTAAACATAAGCCTGATCAGAACAAGCCAAAGCAAGAAAATCGCCCCCAGAAACAAGACAATCAGCAACAAAGGCAAGATCAGCAGAAACACAATAACAGCAGAAACAAACGGCAGGAAAACACACCATTTGATTTCAGCGGACTGATTACCAGCACAGGCGTTTTGGAAATTATGCCTGATGGTTTTGGGTTTTTGAGATCATCAGATTTTAATTACCTGAGCAGTCCTGATGATATTTATGTTTCACAATCACAGATCAAACTTTTCGGACTCAAAACCGGTGATACGGTAGAAGGCACAATCAGGCCACCCAAAGAAGGCGAAAAATATTTTCCGCTGATAAAAATCAAAAACATCAACGGCCGTACACCTGAATTTGTAAGAGACCGTATTCCTTTTGATCACCTCACACCAATTTTTCCAAATGAAAAATTCAACATCCTTGGAAACGGTCAGGACAACCTCAGCACACGCATCGTTGACCTTTTCTCTCCCATAGGAAAAGGACAGCGCGGTTTGATTGTGGCACAACCAAAAACAGGTAAAACCGTGTTGTTGCAAAAAATGGCCAATGCCATAGCAGCCAATCATCCAGAAGTGTATCTTATGATACTGCTGGTTGATGAACGCCCTGAAGAGGTTACCGATATGGCAAGAAACGTTAAAGCTGAAGTTATTTCATCTACTTTTGATGAGCCGGCAGAGCGTCATGTCAAAGTGTCCAACATTGTACTGGAAAAAGCTAAACGCATGGTAGAAAGTGGTCATGATGTTGTGATTCTGCTGGATTCTGTTACACGTTTGGCGCGTGCACACAACACAGTTGCTCCGGCATCCGGACGCGTACTCTCTGGTGGTGTGGACGCCAATGCATTGCACAAACCAAAACGTTTTTTCGGTGCTGCCCGTAACATTGAAAAAGGCGGTTCACTGACTATTCTGGCAACAGCCCTTACCGAAACTGGCTCCAAAATGGACGACGTTATCTTTGAAGAATTTAAAGGTACCGGTAACATGGAGTTGCAGCTTGACAGAAAACTCTCCAACAGAAGAATATACCCATCTTTGGATATTACTGCTTCAAGTACACGTCGCGAAGAATTGCTGCATTCAAAAGAATTGCTTAACAGAATATGGGTATTGCGCAACTTCCTGTCAGATATGAACTCTATTGAAGCCATGACATTCATGCGTCAACGGTTGCCGCAAACAAAATCGAACGAAGAATTCCTGGCAACCATGGATAAACAATAATTTAAACAATACCTAAAAAAAGCACCTTCAACAACAGAAGGTGCTTTTTTTTGACAATATGCACAGGAAATTACTCCCACTACGCTTAAGTTAAATTTGAGACGTTTTGCTTCCGGTCAATTTTTTTGATCAATCCACACAATACCTTACCCGGGCCAATTTCTGTAAATTGGTCTGCCCCATCGGCAATCATTGCCTGCACAGATTGAGTCCACCTCACCGGGCTGGTAAGCTGATCGATCAAATTTTTACGTATTTCATCCGGATTGGTATGTGGGTTGGCATCCACATTTTGATAAACAGGGCACAAGCCTTTGTTAAAATCAGTTTCATTGATGGCTTCAGCAAGCTCTTCTTTTGCAGATTCCATAAGCGGCGAATGAAAAGCGCCTCCTACAGGCAGTGGCAATGCTCGTTTGGCTCCTGCTTCTTTGGCTTTTTCAATGGCTTTTTCAACACCAGCCAACGAACCGGAGATGACCACCTGGCCCGGGCTGTTGTAATTGGCAGGAACAACAATGTCATCAATATCCTTACAGATGGATTCAACCTTATCATCATCCATCCCAAGAATGGCAGCCATTGTGGAACGTTCTTTCTCACAGGCTTTCTGCATGGCCAGGGCACGTTTATATACCAGCCTGAGGCCATCTTCAAACGTCAGCGTTTGATTGGCCACCAACGCAGAAAACTCACCTAGTGAATGCCCTGCAACCATGTCGGGTTTAAAATCTTTACCCATGGTCATGACCCGGATAACAGAATGCAGAAAAATAGCCGGTTGAGTCACTTTGGTTTGTTTCAAATCCTCAGGTGTTCCTTCAAACATAATATCTGTGATGTTGAATCCGAGGATTTCATTGGCCTCTTCAAACCTGTCTTTGGCTTCGGGATAATTGTCATATAAATCCTTTGCCATGCCTGGAAATTGAGCTCCCTGTCCGGGAAATACAAATGCTTTCATAATTATTGTGTTTTAATGTGTTTACAACAGATCAGTACCTACCAACTGTAAAAATTCTTTTCGTGTAGGTTCTTTTAAAAACGCTCCTGTAAAATCCGATGTGGTGGTAACCGAATTTTGTTTTTGCACCCCACGCATTTGCATACACAAATGCTTGGCTTCAATCACCACTCCCACACCAAGCGGATTCAATGTGTTTTGAATGCACTCTTTTATTTGTAAGGTCATGCGTTCCTGCACCTGGAGCCGACGTGCATACGCTTCTACCACACGGGCTATTTTACTCAAGCCGGTTATATAATGCCTGGGAATATAAGCTACATGCGCTTTGCCAATAAATGGCAACATGTGGTGTTCACACATGCTGAAAACATCAATGTCTTTTACCAGTACCATCTGCTGGTAATTTTCTTTAAACCTCGCTGATTTTAGAATCTCTTCAGGGTCCATGTTATATCCCTGCAACAAAAATTGCATGGCTTTGGCCACACGCATGGGTGTGTCTAAAAGGCCATCCCGTTTTGGATCTTCTCCCAACAACTCAAGGATTTCTTTATAATTGCCTGCAAGGCGGTTAGTTACATCTCCATCGTAATTATCCGTTCTGACATAACCGCCTTTATCTGCATTGTTGATTGTAAATTCCATAATTTTTAATTATTTTTAGACTTGCAAAGAAACAAATTTTAACACAAACGACAGTTGTTTTTATGATGAACAAAACCCTGCTCATAATTCCTACACACAGCGAAGCCCTCCGGCTGCTTGAAAACACAGCATACACTACACAAAAACAAGCGTTTTTTTCCCTGGATGATTTATCAACAGATGTGTTGATTTCCGGCCCGGGATTACCCGCCAGTGTAATGCGCATTGCTCAACATTTACAATCCAGGCCCGATTATCATTTACTCATCATGGCAGGGCTGGCAGGAAGTTATCATCCACATATAAAAACAGGTGAACTTGTCTGTGTAGAAACAGAAAAAACAGCAGACATCGGGTTTATTGACAAGCAAGATTTCCATCCCCTCACAACACAAAAAGACTGGGAATCACATTATCACAAAGGCGTATTTATCAATCCATTTCAAACCCTGAGGCACGAAACCGGATTAAAAAACGTCAGTTCCAATACGGTGAATGTTACTAA
The DNA here is from genome assembly GCA_964527535.1 of uncultured Bacteroidales bacterium. GTDB lineage: Bacteria > Bacteroidota > Bacteroidia > Bacteroidales > ML635J-15 > JAQIBY01. The sequence goes on along the minus strand of CAZGPW010000152.1, from coordinate 1,519 downwards.
CTTTAACATCAAGGGGAAACCCGATGCAGACATTGAAAACATGGAAGGTGCCGGATTTTTCATGATCGCAGCGGACAAAACAATTCCCTTCCTTGAAATCAGGGCTGTTTCCAATTACGTCAATGAACGCAACAAAAGCAAATGGGAAACGGAATCCGCATTAACCAACCTGCATGCTTTTTTAATGGATTACCTGGTAACAAAAAAGGTATGAACAAACTGACACTTGGCATTTCATCCTGCCCGAACGATACATTTATGTTCGGAAACTTACTGCATGACAGAAAGTTTGATTTTGACCTTCGCATTGAAGACATTGAGACACTCAACGCCATGGCATATCGTGAAGAAACTGCTATTACCAAACTGAGCTTTCATGCATGGCTTAAATTACAGGACAAATACCAATTGCTTAACAGTGGCGGAGCCCTGGGCAAAAACTGTGGCCCCCTGCTTGTATCAAAACACAAGGCTTATCCTGATGAAATCCATGATATGACCATCGCCATCCCCGGAGAAATGACAACAGCCAACCTGCTGCTTTCCATATTTTATCCCGGTGTCAAAGCCAAAAAAACATACCTGTTTTCAGATATTGAAGAAATAATTATGGATGAGGAGTGTGATGCAGGGCTTCTTATCCACGAAAACCGTTTTACCTATAAACAAAAAGGCCTGAAAAAAATCGTTGACCTGGGGGAGTTGTGGGAAAATACATACCATGTACCCACCCCACTCGGAGGAATTGCCATTCACCGGCGCATCAAAGAATCAACAGCCACAAGCATTGATAAAGCATTGCATAACAGCATTATTAAGGCTTTCGACAAACCTGAATCCGTGATGTCCTTTGTAAAACAACATGCGCAGGCGATGGATCCCGGGGTCATAAAAAAACACATTGAGCTGTATGTAAATCAATACTCTCTGGGCACTGATGACGCTTATGAAATGTCTATTCATAAACTTGCAGGCATCGCAACAGAGCGAGGCATCATTCAAACCACTCATAATAAACCTTTTGTGGTGCACTGGTAGATTTTCCTTTTATTTTTGCTGTGCGTAACGTTTCGCGTATTCCCGTGGTGTTTCTCCTGTTCAAAATAACCACAATTCAAGCTGATCATCGCCTCAAAATAATGTTGAGACCATATAAATTGGCCTCAAAAAAATTGAGACTTTTATTAGCATTCGTTATTGCAGCAAAATCTTTGAAAATCACCAACCAAATTTTAATGGATTTTTATTTCTTAAAGATAATATTCTAAAGTTTCGGAGGACATTTTTCCGCGTAAATCAATGACTTCATTTTTATAAAGTTGGGTAAAATGCACCTCTTTTTATATTTAATTGCTTTATTATCAACAACATATAAACTATTTTCCATTTTCATTCAATTATGCCGCCTTATTAAGCGTTTGTGGAGTCTGCAAGGTGATAAATTTTTTTGTAAAAGCATCGTTATTAATGGCATCTTTTTGTAATTCCATAAAATCTATGCCGGACATATCGCATAGTA
>CAZGPW010000151.1:0-6152 GCA_964527535.1 uncultured Bacteroidales bacterium | reverse complement strand
GGGCAGAGCCGAACCTGTTCGAGCTTTGCCGAGTGCCGCCAAAATTATGCAAATTATAAACTTGCCCGGCGATAGACGGGATTGAACACATATCGGTATGAGAATAAAAACGGCTGCGATTAACAGCGTGATTGAATTTTTAATCTTGTTTTACAAAAAGCAGACCGAACAGCAATCAAAACATGGGTTGGAAGGTAGAAGTCCCTTTTTCAAGCTTGAGGTAATAGCCCAGGGTAATTTCATGTGCCCCCCCTGAAACACTCATTAAGCGGCTTGTAATGATATCATAGGAATACAGGATGATGAAATTTTGGTATTGATAACCTGCATTAAGTACTATAGCATCTCCATGACTGTATGACAGCCCGGCCAATAACGCCTTATTGTATTCCCACATTCCGGAGAGATACACCCGGGCTGGTGTACCGGTTGCCAATTGTGTGGTCATGTCAGCATGGATTTTGGAATCCCTTCCGGCATCAAAATGGCCTCCACCTGTAATGAAATAGTGCCTTTGTGCAGCAATGCTTCCTTCAATATCATCAAAAAGCCTGTATTTAGCTTCAAATAATTGCATGGCTGAAATGCCGCCGTAAAATGTATTGTTACTGACCATTATTCCGGCGTTGGCATCAGGTTTCCAGCTTTTTCCGGAAAGGTTTTCCCTAACCAGTTCATCATCGTCGTGATACAAATCTATTTTGGAGCCATCAAGTTGCGACTGCATAAGTGACCATGCAATGCCAAAATTCATAAGCCATTCGTCGGTAATTTTAAGTTGATAAGCATAGGACAATGTCAGGTTGAGATTTTTTGTGGCTCCGAGCACATCATTGCTAATGGTAAGCCCCCCTGCCATATCATCCAGGAATCCATAGGTACCCGACAAGCTGGATGTTGTGGGTGAACCATCAAAGCCTGTCCATTGGCTCCGGTGATTTAAAAGTATATCCGGTTTGTGCAGATCCATAGCATACGCCGGGTTGTAATAAAAATGCGAGAATATAGCATGCCTGAATTGGGGCAATTGTTGGGTTTGCCCGAATTTGTAACACAAAAGTAATGCTATGATAATAATTACAAACTTTCTCATACTTAGCGGATGATGGTTATATGTCCCTTAATCAAATCCTTGCCTTTTCCCAAATCAATAACATAAAAATACGTACCATCGGGCAAATCTTTACCATTGTATTTTCCATCCCAGTCATTCTGATAGGCTTCAGTATGGTAAATTTCTCTGCCATCCCTGTTGTAAATCCACACTTCTGAATATGGGAATTCTTCAATGTTTTCAACTACCCATGTGTCATTTTTGCCATCACCATTAGGTGTAATTGTATTGTGTATGATGACGCAATACTCAGCCTCTTCGAGTTCGATATGCACAATCTTAGTACAATCATAGAAATCTGTTATGGTGAGGTAATATGTCCCGTCTCTGACATCCGTAATTTCTGAATCATACGAGCCTGTTGACCATGCATAAGAGTAAGGAGAAGTACCACCGCTGACGTCGGTTAAAATTTCACCATCTGGCACGGCTGAACATGAGGGTGCAATGAGCTCCAGTCCGGGGTCAATGCTGTCAGGCTGGTCAATCAACAGTTCCACGGTATCAGAACAATAATACACATCGTGAGCATATACAAAATAAGTTCCTGCCGGCATTTGATTCACCGTATCATCGTCGCTTATCATAGTATCATCTTCGTTGTACCAGAAGAAGGACAAGGGAGGAAATCCGTCAGGCAGATCAGCAAAAGCAACGGCTGTAGAATCGCCATAACATTTAATGGGGCTAATAATTTCTGCCTGTGCCTCAACATTGCCAATTCTGCCCACTTCTATGCTTGTTGTATCCTGGCAACCGTGTGCATCTGTTAATGTTATTATTACAGTCCCAAAAGGTAAATCTACAGGATCTGCACCGGTTTCACCGTTGCTCCATTCAAATGTATATGGCTCCGTTCCGCCGTCGGCTTCCACATGCCCTGATCCGGCAGATACACCGCATTCAACAGGTTCCGTGCTAAGGTTTTCAAATTCCAACAGGTCTGGTTGACTTAAGGTAATGTATTGTTGCACCTGACAATTGTTTGCGTCTGTAACGGTCACCCCATATTCTTCATTGGCAATGAGATTGTACGCCAAGCTGTCATTACAATCAATACCATCTGTCCAGTTGTATTCGTATGGTTCGGTACCTCCGGAAGCATCTGCAATGACAGAGCCGTCTTCGAAACCATAACAGGAAATATTGTTGATATCTGTAAATTGTATTGAGAGGTTATCCGGTTCTGTCACTTCGATGTTTTCAACGTACAGGCATCCATGTGAGTCGGTAATGCTTACCTGGTAATTTCCGGCGTTCAGGTGATGAACGGAGTCAACGTTGTGCCATTCGGGGTGATTTTCCCAATCAATGGGATATCCGGGTGTGCCTCCCTGCGGCGTGATGGATATCCATCCGTCGTATAAGCCCTGGCAGGATGTGTTTTGAATATTGACAATTAGATCGAGTGTGTCGGGTTCTGTAATGTAGGTTGACACAGTATCTACACATCCATGGGCATCGGTGACGGAAACAAAATAATAACCTGGTGGCAGATTGCTAAGTGTATCGGTATCGTTATTCAGATCATGAAACCACCTGTATGAATAGGGTGGTGTACCGCCTTCGGGATATACACCAATTTGTCCATCGGCAAACCCATGGCATGAAATATCAATATCATCAATATCAGCTACCAGCGAATCGGGTTGAACCACTTCGATGTCTTCTTCAAGTACACAACCATTTGCATCCGTAATGGAAACAGTATAAATGCCGCCGGCTACATTTTCGATTTGATATCCACTCAGTGTGGAGTCTTCCCAATCGATGGAATAAGGTGGTGTGCCATCGTATGGGGTCACAGAAATGGTTCCGTTTTCGTCGCTGTGGCAGTCAACAGCGGATGCGGATATGTCAGCAGCAAGGGCTGTTGGTGGTTCATCCAGGAAAATAGAATCAACCACAGAACATCCTGCCCAGTCTGTAATGGTAACGTAGTGCATGCCTGCGGGAAGATTGGTTGCTGTGTCTTCTGCTAATCCGTCGTTGTTATCACCAAATGACCAATCATAGAAATAAGGCGGTGTTCCACCTGAGGTTGTAGCTACGATGGTACCGGTATGCATTCCATGGCATAAAATATCTTCACCTTCGAGGCTGTGAATGATGGGGGGATTAATATCAACCGTATAGTCATCTTCAGTTGTGCATCCGTAATCATTGGTTGCCGTGACTGAATAATACCCGGGTTCAGCGTTTAAAGAATCCAGGCTGTGCATGATTCCTGTATGTACATCACCTGTACTCCAATAATACGTTAAGGGGGCAAGGTCATCTGTGGCCTGTGCAAAAATATAACCTACGCTGTCACCATAGCAGAATGTCCCCTGCTCAACATACATGTTCAAATTTAATTCGGATTTATCAAAGGGAACAATCCAGGTACTATCATGAATGACTGTATCCTGTAGAAGGTTAGGAATTTCCCATGTTTCATTAAACCAATCGAGTTCTGTATTGCCTATCGGAATGATCCATTCAAACAAGGGGCCAATCTCCCATGGGCCTAAATCTTTTGCTGCGTTTTTTTCTGTTTCTGAGATGTCCACTCCGGGGGATTGGATGGACGGAGCATAAGCGTATATTTCAGTGTTGTTTTCTGCGGCAATGGGAGGCAGTTCGAATCCCGGCAGGGTATCCGGTTCTATGGCTTGTTTAAATGGTAATTCAATGGTGATTGTTACAGCGAGTGCTTCAATGGTGATTTCAAAGGCAATGCTGTCATAGGTATGGTTGGTTATCGTAGGTGTGATGTCGTAAGTTACATCAACTAACATCGAATCCTTGTAAGGCTCAGTACCATGACAAGGATAAATGATTGTTAAGTCGTGACCTACAGGAACAGAAATGCTGTCACTTGTTCCATCTTCAAATAAAGCGCCACCATTGTCAGGGTCCGTAATTTCATAAGGCATCTCAACAGGGAAAGCCATATTGGCCCAGATGGTGGGACAGAAAGAGATGTCCTGATGCATGTAACTATACACATCAAAATAAGCTTGTAATAAACTGTAATCAATTACAGCCGAGATAGTGCCCATAGAGGTTGGGTAATCAAGTGTGATAGTGTCGTTCAAAAACTCAATGGCTTCTTGAATGTTGGGGCCATCCGGGGGTGGTATCATCCCTGCTATAGCATAAATGAATTGCAATATATCCAATTGAACGTTCATATAAAGACTGTCACCCGATGCAACCAGGCATTGGGTTCCGGGTTCAATATAATCTTCAGTTTCTACATAGGGCAATGTAACTTCTGCTGTCAGACCAATATCAAAGAAATCATCAATAAAAATGGTATCACTGTATTCATGGCACATAGTAACTTCTCCATTTTCCATGCATGGATATATTGCATAATTGGGGTCTGAGTTTCCATCCAAATGAAATAACGTATCATGATGATAAGGGACCTGTACACTTGAAGGAATAAGATGTGTGGTATCACATCCAAACACACACACGATAAAGTCCATGTAGGGATTGATCATGTATTCAAGATCAAGTGTTGTTACGCCTACAGGGGGAAAATGGGTTTCAAGTGCCCAGCCCGGTTCTACGTCATACCATGTATGAATAGTGGCGGGCCCACCATAATCAAAACTGTCATTAATGGGAAAATCCAGTGTTATTTTTACGGGATAATCCAGATCAAATGAACCGGTTTCAAATCCTGTGGCAGTGTAAGATGATGCCAGAATAGCTTCAATGCCAGTTACAAAACCCACCCCAAATTGCTGGCCAAAAATATCTGTAATTTCAGTAAAACCCCATTCTTCATCTATATTAACATCAAAAAAAGTGTAATCAATGTTTATATCATAAGATGAATCAGGCCCCCACATGTTTTGATCATAGGCAGAATAATGTATAAAATGCTCAAGGGTATTTGTCTGTGCCGATAAAGAAACAGATAATACGGAAATGAAAACAACCAAAAATATTTTCACAATATGTTTTTGCATCGTTTAGTTGGTTTTAGTTGGGTTTAACTGTTTTCAAGCTTGACATTACTGGTTTATAAATAAGGTCTCTAACAATTGACGGATAATTAACGTTGATCCAGATGGTGTTTTCCTCTCCTGTAAAGAAAAAAATACGTTCATATTTTTCATTTGAAACAGAAAATTCTGTGATATAAATTTTTGCTTTGTTACCATTATTAAGCCGTAAGGTTGAATCCTTTTTTAAGTGAAAACCTTGATTTTCAAAATACGACGATGTTAAGGATCCGGTAACATCCATCATGCTTACATTTTTAATTTCCAGCACCTGAAGGCTGGTAGAAGACCCCGGATGAAAAAACCCTTCGATAGAATCGGTGTATTCAAAATGTTCAGGCGGAGCCATGATGACATCCTTGCCCGGCACTTTCACCATATCTTCTTTATCGTATTCAAGCATAGCTTGTTGTGTGTTACTGAAATCCTGTAGTTTTTCTACTCCGTCATTTTGTGCAATGAGGGGAACGTTAAAAACCATGATTATTAATAATAAGCCTATTGCGTTTTTCATCACCAAAATTATTTAGGGTTGTTTAATCATGTAAAAGTACAAAAAAAAATAAACGGAACAAAAAAAATAAACAATTACGGTTTCTTTCAAACATACCATAATTTCATCACTTTACACGATAGAACAGAACACAGTTTCATTTCCGGGTTAAGAAATTGACTCAAAAACAGCGTTGCCTCATATTCGTTTCTATTTCAAAATCACAGGCCGTTTTAGGTTTTATAAAATCTGAACTGATAATGCTAAAATAATTAATGGTTATAATCTAAAGTTTCGGAGGACATTTTTCCGCGTAAATCAATGACTTCATTTTTATAAAGTTGGGTAAAATGCACCTATTTATATATTTAATTGCTTTATTACCAACAACATATAAACTATTTTCCATTTTCATTCAATTATGCCGCCTTATTAAGCGTTCGTGGAGTCTGCAAGGTGATAAATTTTTTTGTAAAAGCATCGTTATTAATGGCATCTTTTTGTAATTCCATAAAATCTATGCCGGACATATCGCATAGTA
>CAZGPW010000150.1:0-26176 GCA_964527535.1 uncultured Bacteroidales bacterium | reverse complement strand
GTATTGCGCCGGTTCAGGTAGCGTTCCCAGTTGGGGGTTTGCAATTCGCCTCTGACATTGGAATGCAAAAGATGGTAATCATTGCCTGCAAGATCGGGGTTGTAAAAAATAAATTTCTTGTTTCGCTGATCACCTGCTTTGTAATAAGACCATATTTCGTATGGGTAGGCGCTGGGTTCATGATCATTCTGATAGGCATCGTTTGGTGGGCCGTATTCCAGATAAACACGTCCCCTGTCAGATTCAAAACCATGCTTGATCCGCGTACTGAACAATTTCTCGATAATATCCACCTGTTTTTTATAACCTCGCCATTCACCACCCGGATCAGAAGGGTTACGCTTGTACCAAAAGGTGTAGAAATATCGCTTCATGTATTTTATTTCCTCGTTTTTCATATCCCTGTCTATGAACTGTTTTTCTTCTTGATTGGCAATTGGCCTTAATGATTTTATGTACATTTCCAGGGAATCCTTGTCGTTAATATCTCCGGCAAATATTTGGTTCATTTCAAAATTCTCCATGTCTTCAAGGCTGGCAAGATCAACCGGCTTGCTTCTTTGAAAGAAGTATGATACTGACCCAAGCATATCATTTTCTTTGTCCCTGATTTCTATCACAAGTTCATAATTTCCGCTTGGCAGGTTTTTAATATTGAGCTGTCCTAACACAGGAATGATTGGCTTAGGGCTTGCCCTTTTAAATCTAGCTGTATTTTCGCCATTTTCTTTTTCATTTGTATTCCTGATATAATACCGTATCAGGAAGTCGTCGTCAACCACCTTATTGGTGTTATACAGTTCAATATAAAACATCAACTTGTCGATGTTACCCGGGTAAAAGTTAGATACGTAAGGAATCATGTCCAAACCGTTCTTTGTCAAAATGTTTACCTCGTCTGTTTCTGATGTCGATTCAATGGGTTGCAGGCCTGAAAAACAAAGCTGATTTTCGGGAAAATAAATATCAATGGTATCCCGGAATGTATATACATTTGTTGGCCTGTTTACATCTTGAATGATCATCTCAAAGTCATAAACTCCCTGTTCTATGGAGATGCGTTGCACATCCAAAAAGTTTGGCCTGGAACTGGCAGAATCCTCAATCACAGGGCTTTTCACAACATATTTTTCAAATTTTCTAATGCTGTCATTCTGCTTGAAAAGCATAGTTATCTCAACTTCCGCCTGATAACCATTGTCTTTTTTGATAAAGGTAGCAGTACGGCCAATCGTGCTGATATAAGTTTCAATATAAGATCCTTGGGGTGAATAAAAGCCGGCATAATGGAAATATGTTTCAAGTGATGTCGCGTTGGCAGTGTATCCAAAACCCAGTAAAGTAATCAATATGAATAGATAATGTTTCATGTCCCTGTGTTTTTATTAATATTTAACGCTGTAACTCTGGTTTTGTTTTACATGTTGTCTTTGATACTTGCCAGGAATTTATCAAAATAATTATGGTTGGCTGCGATGATTTCACCTCCGAAAACGTAATCATCTCCTCCTTTAAAATCACTGACTTTTCCACCAGCCTTTTGTACAATGTAAGCTCCGGCAGCCACATCCCAGGGTTCAAGCCTGTATTCGTAAAAAGCTTCAAACCGGCCACAGGCTGTATAAACGAGATCAGTGGCAGCGCTGCCAAGACGCCTGATGCCTTGTGTGTGGTGCATGAAAAAATCCATGCTTTTCATATAACTATCCAGTTTGTTAAAATCATTGTATGGAAATCCCACAGCAATCAGCGCTTCATTGTGTTCTGATGGCTGTGAGACATGTATCAGCCTGTTATTCAGATATGCTCCATCTACCCCTTCGTATGCATAGAAAATTTCATTCAGGCTCACTTCATAAACAACGCCCATTATGGTTTTCCCATGGTGCTGTAATGCAATTGAAATGGCGTAGGGAGAAATGCCATGAATATAATTTGTTGTGCCGTCTAGAGGATCAATTATCCATACATATTCAGCATCTCTGGCTTTTACGGTTTTTTCCTCCACAAGAAAAGATGCACCAGTAAGCAGGGGTTTAATAAAGTTGATTAACCTTCTTTCGGATTCTTTGTCCATATAAGTAACAAAGTCGTTTAATCCCTTTTTTTCAATTTTGTCAAGGGTGATTTTATGCTGTTGCTGTTTAAGGTATTTTCCTGTTTTTTCTGCAATCAGTATAACTTGGGTACACAAAAGTTTTAGATTCATAATGCTTATAATTTACTGATAAATATAGGATCATTATTCAAATATTCCAAACCCACAGGTTTTATTTGATTGATTAAGCTGTAATTCGCAGGAACAGCAACACGTAGATAATTATCCGAAAAACCGTGTATCATCTTATTTTGCACGCTGGATTCAAAAAGTACGGGCCGTGCTTTTCCTGTTTGTGAACGATAAAACGCCATTTCTTTTTTACGGCTTAAGGCATGCATCGCATCGCTTCGTTCTTTTCTGATGTGAGGATCTACCTGATTTTTTTGGGAAAAAGCCTTTGTTCCCGGTCGTGGTGAAAATGTAAATACATGGTAAAACGATACGTCAAGCGAAGAGGCAAAAGCCAGAGATTGGTTGAATATTTCGTCAGTTTCCCCTGGCACGCCTACAATAATATCCACCCCAATGTATGCATCGCTATTTTTACGTTTAATGTAGTTTATTCTGTCAGCGAAAAGGCTGGTGTTGTATTTCCGTTTCATGTGTTTTAACATGGCATCCGATCCGCTTTGCAACGGTATATGAAAATGTGGCATGTAAACGGGATTGTCAAGTACAAAATCCACGATGTCATCGCTTAAAAGGTCCGGTTCGGTACTTGAAATGCGGATTCTTTCGATGCCTTCAACTTTGCTTAGGGCTTTGAGGAGGGAAAGGAAAGTTTCGTGGGTTGTTTTGCCATAGTCGGCAATATTGACCCCGGTAAGAATGATTTCTTTAAAACCACGGGACGCAATGGTGTTTGCCTGGGAAACAAGCTGAGAAACGGGCAGGTTACGGCTGCTTCCCCTTGCGTAGGGTATGGTACAGTAGCTGCAGAAGTTATCACACCCGTCCTGAATTTTCAAAAAACTTCGAGTGCGTTCTCCTGAAGACCATGCAGGCATGATGTTCATATTGTTTCTGCCGGTCGAATGCAAAATGACAGGGTGTTCTTGTTTACGCAAATCCTCTGTAATATTTATTATACCGGCTTTTTCGTGGTTGCCAATGACATAATCCACCCCCTCTATATTTGCCAGCTTTTCAGGATTCATTTGTGCATAACATCCGGTTACGATGATTACAGCTTCAGGGTTTTTTCGTATGGCTCTGTGTATGGCATTTCTGCTTTTTTTGTTGGCATTTTCAGTGACCGTGCATGTGTTGATAAGGTAAACATCAGCTTTCTCTTTGAATTGAACGGGTTGATAAGCTTGGTTTTGGAAAGCCGCTTTGATATAAGAAGCTTCAGCAAAATTCAATTTGCATCCAAGCGTATAATATGCGAATCGTTTGTTCATAAAATCATGAGGCTCTCTTCAAAAATATTATTTATAAATTTCCTTTAACAATTGAGCTGTATAAGAATTTTCGTTGCTGATGATTTCTTTCGGCGTGCCTGAGCATAATATATAACCACCCTTTTTTCCGCCTTCGGGGCCAAGGTCAATGATTTGATCTGCCAGTTTTATGACATCAGGGTTGTGTTCAATGATTATGATTGTATTGCTTTTGTCTGTTAGTTTTCCCAACACTTCCATGAGCATTTTAACATCATCAAAATGGAGACCGGTGGTTGGTTCGTCCAAAATGTACAATGTTTTTCCTGTGTCTTTTTTCATGAGTTCGGCAGCGAGCTTTACGCGTTGTGATTCACCCCCTGATAATGTTGTGGAAGATTGCCCCAGTGTAATATAACCGAGTCCAACATCCTTGAGTACAATTAATTTTTTTTGTAGTTTAGGGATGTTTTCAAAGAATTCAATCGCCCGGTTAACAGTCATATCCAATACATCATTGATAGATTTTCCCCTGTAGCGTACCTGCAGGGTTTCTTTGTTGTATCTTTTGCCGTGGCAATCGGGGCATGTAACATAGACATCGGGCAGGAAATTCATTTCAATGGCCATGACGCCGGCGCCTTTGCAGGTTTCGCATCGTCCGCCTTTGACATTGAAAGAAAAACGGCTCATCTGATAACCGCGAATTTTACTTTCGGGCAACTGGGAAAAAAGGTGCCGTATGTCGGTAAAAATCCCTGTATAGGTAATGGGATTGGAACGTGGTGTCCTGCCCAGCGGAGCTTGATTAACCTCGATGACTTTGTCGATGTGATTTAATCCCTCTATGGAATCAAAATCAAGAGGTTGTGTCAGTGCCCGGTAAAAGTGGCGGCTGAGTGCAGGATAAAGCGTGTCGTCAATCAGGCTGGATTTACCGGAACCGGAAACCCCGGTTATGCAGATGAGTTTGCCAAGGTGAAAGTCAACGTCAATGTTTTTCAGGTTATTGCCTTTACACCCTTTGATGGTGATTTTTTTACCAGTGCCTTTGCGGTATGAGCTGGGATGTGGGATGTGTTTTCTGCCTGAAAGGTAGTCACTTGTTAGGCCGGTACTGTTACGAATGTCTTCAGGTGTGCCTTCCGCAACAATTTTACCTCCATAATTACCGGCACCGGGGCCCATATCCACAATGTGATCGGCAGATTCTATCATGGCCTGGTCGTGTTCAACCACCATCACAGAATTGCCTTTGTCACGCAGGTTTTTTAGCGTATTTATCAGGCGGTGGTTGTCACGTTGATGAAGGCCAATGCTGGGTTCATCAAGTATGTAAAGTACATTGACAAGTTGTGAACCAACCTGTGTGGCAAGCCTGATGCGTTGGGATTCTCCCCCTGACAGACTTTTTGCAGGGCGGTTTAGTGCAAGGTATTCCAGACCAACGTCCAATAAAAATTGCAGGCGTGTGCGTATTTCTTTGAGTACCTCTTTTGCTATTTTCAGCTGCGTGTTGCTGAGGTGTTTCTCAAGGCCGGAAAACCACTGCATCAAATCAGCCAAATCCATTTCTGCCAGTTCAGCGATGTTTTTATCATGGATACGGAAATGAAGTGATTCTTTTTTCAGCCGTTGTCCCTGGCATACCGGACAAGTTTTATAATGCATAAACTGCTCACTCCACCTGTTTTTGTTTTTAAGGTGTTTTTCCTGTTTTGATTTTTGTTTCAACAGGCTGACGATGCCATCGAACCGTAGTTCATAAGAGGAACGTGTTCCCAGTGGCGTGTTTTTAAGCACCAGTGGTTTCTCTGTACCATGGAGTATTTCTTCCAGCGCTTTATCCGGAAATTGTGAAATGGGTGTGTCAATGTTTAACTTATAGCGCTCCAGCAGCGATTCCAATTGCCAGAACAACAGCATGTTTTTGTGTTTGCCAAGTGGTTTGATCCCCCCTTGCCTGATGGATAGTGCCGGCTGTGGCAATATCTTATCAACATCATAATCACGCACTACACCAAGTCCATTGCATTCGGGACATGCGCCGTAGGGTGAATTAAAAGAAAAATTGTGGGGTGCCGGTTCTTCATAGGAAATGCCTGTGTCAGGACACATGAAATGCTTGCTGAAGAACCTGTCTTTGTTGTTTTCAATATCGTATATCATGCATGAGCCTACGCCCAAATCCATGGCCAGTTTAAGGCTTTTGTTCAGGCGCTCTGGTTTATTGTTGCTGAGCTTGAGTTTATCTACTACCACTTCGACATGATGAACTTTGTAGCGGTCTAGTTTGAGCCCCGGGGTAAGGTCTGTCAATTCCCCGTTAATGCGGACCTGTACAAATCCCTTTTCCCTTATCCTTTGAAACAATTCCTGATAATGGCCTTTGCGGCCTTTAATAACAGGGCTGAGAAGCAATATATTTTTGTTTTTATATTCCTTAAGAATGATGTTGTTGATTTGCTCTGTTGTGTATCGAATCATGGGTGCGCCTGTTTTCCAGGAGTATGCTTTTCCTGCGCGCGCATACAACAATCGTAATAAATCGTAAATTTCGGTAATGGTGCCAACAGTGGAACGGGGATTTTTGCCTGTGGTTTTTTGTTCTATTGAGATAACAGGACTCAATCCTGTGATTTGATCCACTTCAGGCCGTTCCATTTTTGTTAGGAATTGCCTGGCGTATGCAGAAAAAGTTTCAAGGTAACGGCGTTGTCCTTCAGCATAAATCGTATCAAAAGCAAGTGATGATTTCCCACTGCCGCTGATGCCGGTTAAAACCGTAAGTTTATTCCGGGGTATCTTACAGGAGATGTTTTTTAGGTTATGAGCCCTGGCACCACGGACATCAATGTATGTATCCTTTTTTTCCATGCATTGTAACCTGTTATAGAAACAATTCTTTCCCCTTCCTGTTCAACTAATTTCCGGATTTTGTTTCTGCTTCAGGAATTTTGCATGAACGAACACCCTTGCGGGGAATGAGAATTTTATATTCTTTACCACTTCTGTTGGTGAGATATGTATTGATGAGCCAGGGGTTGAATTCTTTCAGAATTTTATAATTGATGCCTTGTTGAAATGCAAATCCGGCCAGGTCGGTGATGGTTGTGTCAACGACTAATGTATCTGCGGGCAATGGCTTGTATTTATCTTTTGATGAAATATGAAAGCCGAATTTTTCATGTTCTGACATGATGGTTTTCATGGCAAGAATCCGGTAAACATAGCGTGCTGTTTCGGGATTTAAATAAAGATCATAATAATTGTCTGCTTTTTGTTCTTTTATTCTGCGTTTGAGTTTGGATTTGCCCATGTTAAATGATGCAGCAGCAAGTGTCCAGCTGCCAAATTTATCGTAAGCCTCCTGTAGGTATTCGCAGGCGGCAATGGTGGATTTTTCAAGGTTATACCGTTCATCTACATAGGAATTAATTTCCATACTGTGTTCTCTGCCGGTTTTTTCCATAAATTGCCAAAATCCTTTTGCTCCCCTTGGGGAGGTGACATTTCTGAGGCTGCTTTCAATCACACAAAGGTACTTGAAATCTTCAGGGATATTATGAGCTTTCAAAATGCTTTCGATGACAGGAAAATAGCGTTCCGATAATTTTAATATCTGAATTGTTGACGAATGAAAATAGGTGTTGGTGATGAGCTCCCTGTCCAGGCTCTCTCTGACATCAAATAAGTCAAGAGGTACTTGTTCACCTGAAAAGTTCAGTTCTGAGGGAATTTCCGGTTGTTTAACGGCGTAATTCGTTTTTTCAATGATGATTTGATTCCCGGGCGGGGGCAGTTGTTCTTTTGATCCAATGAACAATTGCATGATTACAAAACCACCCAGCAATACGGTTATCAGGTATATGGGGATATCGTTGAGAAAACGTTTTTTCTTACTCATTGTGTTACTTCTGTTTTACAATTTTTGTTAAGGTAAATAGTCCCACAAAGATAATCAAAAACCATGCAAAAAATAACCAAAACCATTTGGAACTCCAATTGGGAATATCCATAATAATAAAGTAAGCCATGGCAATGGATATAAGGTTAATAAAAAACAGAAAGCCAGCTACTTTTCTGTCGGATAATCCAACATAGGCTAAATAGTGGGTGGTGTGATCCCGTCCCCCGACGAATGGAGATTGTCCGCGTAATATTCTGTTAATGGAAACTGTGGCTGTGTCTGTTATGGGGATAATAAATGCCAGTAGTACCACGATGAATTGTTTTGAATTGAGGCCGTAAGACGCAGCTTCCAGAGGGATACTGTTCCAAAAACAAACTATGCCGCTATAGGCCAGGACAGCCCCTATAAATTGACTGCCGTTATCGCCCATGTACATTTTTGAGGGATGCCAGTTGAACATAAGAAAACTCAAACATGCGCCAATAATAAATAACAGGATGAAAGGCATAAACCCATTGGAACCTTTGTCTGCCAAAAATAACACAAAAGCCCCTCCAAAAATACTGATTGAAACGAGATTAGCTATAGAATCCATATTATCAAGCATGTTGATGGAATTCATAATCCCGATCACCCAAAATACGGTTATGGCATAATTCAGGACGGGGTAAGGTGAAATTCTGATAAAAACGTCAAACGAAATTAATATGACAGCAATCAAAATTTGAACTATAAATTTAAAAACAGGCGGTGTATTAATAATATCGTCAGCCAACCCCATGAAAAATGCAAGGGTAACCACAATAAACAATGCAATGTATCTGGAATCGAGTGCAACTGCCTGGTCAATGAGTAAAATGTAAGACAGGAAACCTGTAATAAACAAAGAATAAAAGGTTATGCCTCCAAAAATGGGTTTGGATTGGCTGTTCCAGCGTATGGCAGATTTGTTGGCTTTTTTGAGCAAAAATTTAATGGGTTGATTGAGGAAAAACGCATTGAGTCCGAAACCCATAAATGTTGAAAAAATTAATGCTATGATCAGCATTACTTCATTTGAAATCATCATTTTCTTCTTTTACGCCTGAATGGGTTTTTTATTGTAAATTTTCGTTTTTTAATGTGTGGATCGTCGTAATAATCGTTTGATTTTACATATTCCCTGTACCCGTATGTTTGTCCGTATCCATAAGAATAACCGTAGTGATAACCATATCCATACCCATATTTTCCGGAACTTTCATTCATACCATTCAAAATAAGGCTTAAGTTGGTGAGAGATTTGCTGTTAGCTAAATTATTGATGTATGATATAAAGGTGCGCGGGGAATGGTCAGCCCTGGTGATGTAAAAAGCATAATCCGAATCCTGGAAAGACCTTATTGCATCAGTGACGATGCCTACTGGTGGTGTGTCAATAACAATGTAATCATATTGTTTTTTAAGCTCTTCAAGTATCTGGTTGTAGTTTTTAGTCAGAATGAGTTCTGATGGGTTAGGCGGTATTGGCCCTGAAGGAAGAACTTTCAGGTTATCAATTTCAGTGTTGTGAATGCATTCTTCAATGCTGTGTTTCCCGATCAGAATGGTGCTGATACCTTTGTTGTTATCAATACTGAAGGATTTATGAAGGCGTGGTTTCCTGAGGTCAAGGTCAAGCAGAATTACTTTTTTATTGGCCATGGCAAGGATTCCTCCAAGGTTGATGGCCACAAATGTTTTACCTTCGCCCGATACCGTGGATGAAATGGTAATAACGGATGTTTTGTTTTTATCAACAATAAAGGCCATGTTGGATCTGATGTTACGAAATGATTCCGTAAGCACAGATTTTGGGTTTTTATGTACAACCAACTGGGAATGTTCTGCTTTTCCTACGTGCAACGGAATGGCTCCAATAACTGGAATGTCGGTAAAAGTCGATATTTCCTGGATGGTACTGATTTTATTGTAAAACAGATAACGCACGATGATAATCAGAAAACTGATAAATGTAGTGATCAGGATTATCATAATCATGATTTTCTTCCGCGAGGGTTTAATGCGGTATTGGGGAACAGAGGCGCTTTCAAGAATGATATTGTCTGATACATATCCAGCCTGGCTGATCATGTATTCTGCTTTTTTCTGTAACAATTGATGGTGAAAATTCTCATTGATGGTGTAGAGCCTTTGTAATCGTGCCTGTTCTAAATCATTGAGGCTTGAGTCTTTGTATGCTTTGTTTTCGAGTTCAGCTATTTTGTTTTCATAATTTTCTTTGTTTTGCTCAAGCTGAGTTAATATTGTATTGATGTAGTCAATGATTTGTTCTTTTTTTGTCTGTATTTGCTTGTCAATGGTTTTGATTTTATAGTTGTTCTCTGTGACGTCGTTCAGCAGCATGTTTCGTTCATTATAGAGGTCCATCATGGACTTAAGCATGCTTTTCATAAAACTTTCGCTACGAGTACCGCTAAGCATAGCTAACAGCTCATATATATTGACTTCACCACCAGATTTGATTTGAGTAGATATGCGATTCAGGGTGCTGATTTCAAATTCCAGGTTGATCAATTCGTTTTGAATCTCATTGATTCTTGTAATAATAGTTGGAACATCTACGGACGTCTGGGGTATGTACTGTTTATTTCCTGATAATGTTGGTGTGTTTTGAAATGTCAGACTATTGTTTTGCTGGAATTTATTTAACTTTTTTTCTGTGGAATCCATCTGATTTATTACAATACCCAATTGATTGTCAATGTATTTGATGATGTTATTTGCCCCTTCTTTTTTCTTTTCCACTTCATATTTCAAAAATTCGGTGCTGATTGTGTTGACAAGGTCTGCGGTTTTTCTTGCATTTTCATCTTCAAATGAAATTCTGATTGTACCGGCAGATTTATTAAGCATGTTAATGCTTAGTCTTTTAGAATAGTTTCCAATGATTGAATTTTCATCATTGATTTTGAAATAGTAACCACCTTTGTTAAATTGATTTTGATAAAAACTGATTTCATCGTAGTCTGAAATAATTATTTTTAATCTCCCTCCTGGAATATCTGTCCATTGATTGGGTTTAAGGGTAACATTATGTTCATTTCCTTTAAATGTATAAGTTAGCTTGACCTTGTCTTTGTTGAAATGGACATCAATTTCATTGTTAAATAAATCCGTGTTAGATATCTGATAACTCACTTTAAAGGGAGAGGTTTCATACAGTTCATACGAAAGGAAAGTGCCTTCTTTATAATATGAAACCTCCAGCGGCAACATGGCAAAACACCTTTTTAAAAATTCCTGGGAACGCAAAAGTTCAATTACCGGATCAAGGCCTGTTTCATACATTTCCTCAAGCCCGAGTATTTCGTTTGTTTTGTTTTGAGTGCGTACCTGTATAACAGCACTGGCCTGATAGACAGGAGGGGTGTACCTAATGTACAGCAAGCCGATTATTAACCCCAGCGCCAAAATAATGCCAATGATCCAAAGGCTTTTTTTAAAAACTTTGAGAAAAGTGAAAAAATCAAATTTCTGGTTTATGACAGGTATTTTTCTTTGATTCATAAGCTATTTTGCAATAAAAAGACCATATACCGTAAGTCCTGTTGTTAGTAGGGTCAGGTAAGGACTTATTTCTGTCAATATCCGGTTTACATATTTAGGTTTGCTTTCAACATAAATTATATCGTTGGCCTGCAATAAAATATTGCTGCCCTGGATTTCTTTCAAGTGTGATATATCGTAATAATAAACTTTTGGTTCACCTGTAAGGTCTCCCCTGATCAATTTAATTTTGTGGGCTTTACTGATATCACTAATGCCTCCGGATTTGGCCAATGCTTCAATCAGGGTAAGGTTTTCCGATGGTATTGTCAACACGGTTCCTTTGGTTCCACCATCTTTAAAAACAATCACTTTGCGGTTGGTAACTTCAATCAGGACAAAAGGTTCTTTATAATATTTTGCGTATTCCTGTTCAAGATAAGATTCAGCCTCGCGGATGGTCTTTCCGGCGAGTTTGACGCGTCCCAGTGTAGGTAATTTAATCAGGCCATCGTATTCAACAAGGTATTCAAGGCCCCTTTGCCTTTCGTTTCCACCTCCCGAAGATTGTTGATTCCCAAGGCCTACGAGGGCATACCCTTCGTTAGTTGTGATACGGATGGCTAGTTTATCAAAAGGTTTTATGCGGTATTCTTTTTCACTCGGTTTAAATTCTGCCAGGGGGTAATCATCACTGACCTGAAACATCTCAGAGGGACGCAAGGTGCGACAGGAGTATGTGCTGATTATGAATGAAGCAAGCACGAAAAAGAAAACATACTGTTTTAATGATTTCAACATAGGTAAACCATTTAGTCAGACAAAAATAATAAAAAAGATTGAAGAATTGTTTGATTATTTTAATAATTGATGGTAAAGGCTTTTCATATCGTTTACCAGCCTGCTGAAGTGATAGTGTGAATTAACGTAATTCCAGCCTTCCAAAGCCATGTTTTCTCGCAAATGGTCATCATCGACCATCAGTAATAGTTTAGCTGCGAAGTCGTTCAGGTTTTTATTCTGAGCTAACAGCGCAGTTTTACCAGGGATAACTACATTTTCAATGCCCCCGACATTGGTAGTTACAATTGGGGTATTTGCTGCCTGTGCTTCAATTAAGCTTACCGGGGTGCCTTCATTGATGGAAGTAAGGCAGGCAATATCAAGCCCGGGATAGGCCAAATCAATGCTTTTGATCCAGGATGTAAAAATGACATCTGCATCAGTGTTTTCGTGTTGGAAGCTTACAGACAATCCCAGTTTGGAGGCATATTTTACCAGGTGATCTTTCAATTCTCCGTCACCGATAATGAAGGCCTTGATTTTCTTTTTCGTTACAGATTTTGTCCTGGCAAATGCTCTCAAAAAAAGTTCATGATTCTTAATTTTTGTCAGACGGCCTACAATCCCGATGGTTAGAGTGTCATCGGATATATTATAAATGTTCCTGAAGGCAGTGCGTTTTTCATCGTAATTGCGCTGAAACCGTTGCAGGTCAAACCCAAGCGGAATGACAGTAAAGGCACTTTCAATGGAAATTTTGTGGGAATGTACCAGTTCTTTTTTTTGCAATTCGCTGATGGCAATAATTTTAGATGTTTTTTTTGCCAGATTCCTGTCAATTTGTTTATAAATAGCAGTTTTGGGTTTATTAAAATATGAATGATAAATGTGGCCATGGTACGTATGAACTATCACAGGCACTTTCATCCGGCTGGCAGCAAGCCGTCCGAGAACACCCGCTTTTGTGGCATGGGTATGCACTATATCAGGATTCCAGCGTTTAATGATATTTTTGATTTTCTGATAAGCCAGATAATCATTCCTGTAGTTGATCTCCCTTTGCATTTCAGGGATTATGATAGGGTGAAGGCCCAGATTTTTTACAATGTAATCCGATGCTCCTTCGTATTCCCCATTTTTGCCTCCAATGAGTAAAGTGTCAAATTCAGGTGCCATGTATTTACTCAGGTAGGCCACATTGTAGGTGGGGCCACCCAGATTAAACCTGTTTATTATGCGCAGTACTTTCGGCATTACATCATTGTTTTTTTCCACCAGGTCTGGAAAATTAGCAGTGCCCATATCCTGGCGTGTATATCCCCCGGATTGTTGCTTTTAAGTTGTTTTTTCATTCTCATTATTTCATTTACATTGAAAATTCCCTGTTCCTGAATAAATACGGGATCGAAAACCTCCTGATCCAACTTGGCGGCAAGTTCATTGCGAAACCATGTAAGCAAAGGGACTTCAAAACCATGTTTTGATTTATTTAAAAGGCTTTTGGGTATGTGTCCGGAGAAACCGTCTCGTAAAATGCGTTTTTGTGTGTTTTCAAAGATTTTATATTCATAAGGTATGCTGAATGCAAAATCAACCACGTGATGGTCCAGAAACGGGGTTCTTACCTCCAGGCTGTTTCCCATAGACATCATGTCAACTTTATACAGCATATCATTGGGAAGGCACATGTGCATATCCGAAAACAGGATTGAATGCATATCATCGGGAGCTGATTGAACATTATGCAACAGGTGTGATTTTCTTATTTCATACATATCTTTATCCTCAACATGGTCAATTAGTTTGTTGATGGATTTTTCGGAAGAAAGGCTGCACCAAAACCAGTATCTTTCTTCGGGTGATAAGTTCAGACCGGTGGAGTAACGATTAATTTGTCTTATAATGTTGGGTAGTTTATGTTGCCTGGATTGTGGCAATGATCGCCAGATAAAATGTGTGTTTTTGATCAGCTTGTTCTGGAAATTGTTTTTCAATGCCTTTTGGTGCCCCAGGTATTTGTTATACCCTCCGAACACTTCATCGGCACCATCACCACTCAAAGCTACACGTACATTTTTTGAGGTATATTTGCTTAATGTATATACGGCTAATGCTGAAGAATCTGCAAATGGTTCGTCAATGTAATCCAGCATGTCATGCAGATCATCGAGCATTTCTGATGTTGTGGTAATGAAGCTGGTGTGGTCAGTATTGTAATAATGCGCAAGTGTTTCGGCATCTTTGGTTTCATCAAAGTATGGATTATCCTTAAAGCCCAGTGAATAGGTTTTTAGTTTATCTGTATGTTCTGAAGCAAGCGCTACAATGATTGAGGAATCAATACCACCGCTTAAAAATGCCCCGAGCGGAACGTCGGATAACAAACGCCTCTTAACAGCCATGCTTAATCGTTGTTGAAGCTCCCGGGTAGCCTCTTCATAGGAGTTGGCGTATTTCTTTTCGGCAGTGGGTTTGGGAATGTGATAATAAGTCTCTTCTGAAACACCTTGTTGCGTAATAACCATCATTCTTCCCGGCTTAAGCTTTTGGATACCCTTTAGCATGCAATGGTTATCAGGGATGTAATTGAGCTGAAGGTAGGCATTTAAACTGGCTTTATCCAGTTCACGGGGTACCGGATACGCAAGCAATGCTTTCATTTCTGATGCAAAGGCCAAAAAGTTGTCGTTGTAATAAAAAAACAATGGTTTGATTCCTATACGGTCACGGGCAAGAATAAGGCGTTCTTTTGATAAGTCCCATATGGCGAGGGCAAAGCAACCATTGATGTGTTTAATGGCTTCAACCCCGCATTTTCTGTACAGTTGCAAAACAACTTCAGCATCAGAACTTGTTCTGAATTCATAATGTTCATGTATAAGTTCTTTCCTGATGACAGGGTGATTGTAAAACTCGCCGTTAAAAATTACGGCAACATTTCCATCCCTGCTTACAAAAGGCTGATCGCTTTGTTTTCCAGGGTCTATGATGGACAAACGGGAGTGCCCTAGAACAACAGGCCCTGATCTGAATATTTTTTGGACGTCAGGCCCCCTTTTGGATAAGCAAGCAACAGCAGATTGTGCAAGTGATTCAATATTTTTCACTTGCTGTGTTAAGTCAAAAAACCCTGTAATGCCGCACATGATAATGGTTTAAGTTAAACATCAAGATAACGAAATTACAATATTTTTTCCAGTTAATCATTAAAAAAGTTAAAATTATACAGAAACTTAAAATGCAGCCCTACAACAAAGCGAAACCGCATACATTATAGTTAATGGAAGTTGTTTTTTTACCAACGTATCAGGGGGTAATGCCATAAAAGTTTTGACTTTGTAACGGTTTTGTTGTGATACAAAAAAAGCCCCGCAGGGCTTTTTTTGATAAGATAATATATGTTGACGTTATGATTACATCATTCCTGGCATGCCGCCACCCATTCCGGGAGCACCAGCGCCTGCACCTGCAGCATTGTCATTCTCATCTTCAATGTCTGCAATAACGCATTCGGTAGTAAGCAACATACCGGCAATGGAAGCAGCATTTTCAAGAGCAATACGAGCCACTTTTGTGGGATCAATTACCCCTGTTTTCAGGAGATTTTCGTATTTTTCCTTCCGGGCATTGTAACCAAAGTCATCTTTGCCTTCTTTTACTTTCTGAGCTACAACAGAACCATCTACACCTGCATTGTTAGCAATTATGCGCAATGGTTCCTCAAGTGCGCGACGAACAATTTTGATACCGGTTTCCTGGTCCTTATTATCATATTTCACACTATCCAATGCTTTAAGTGAGCGGATATACGCTACGCCTCCACCAGGGATAATGCCCTCTTCAACGGCTGCACGCGTTGCACTTAATGCGTCTTCCATGCGGTCTTTTCTTTCTTTCATTTCCACTTCGGAAGCAGCTCCTACATACAATACTGCAACACCGCCTGCAAGTTTAGCTAAGCGTTCCTGTAATTTTTCTTTGTCATAATCTGATGTGGAAGCTTCAATTTGTTTTTTGATCTGTGATACACGTGATTTAATGGCTGCTTTGTCGCCTTCCCCATTTACCACGGTTGTATTTTCTTTGTCCATGGTTACTTTTTCAGCGCGACCAAGCATATCCATAGTGGCTGCATCGAGTTTCATGCCTTTGTCTTCAGAGATCACAGTACCACCGGTTAAAACAGCAATGTCTTCAAGCATTTCCTTACGGCGGTCACCAAAACCGGGTGCTTTAACGGCTGCTACCTTAATGGTTCCACGCAAGCGATTAACAACCAATGTTGCCAGTGCTTCACCTTCCACATCCTCGGCAATAATCATCAGCGGCTTGCCATCCTGTGCGGTTGGCTCAAGAACCGGCATCAAATCTTTCATTGATGAGATTTTCTTGTCTGTCAACAGAATGTAAGGATTTTCAAGCACAGCTTCCATTTTGTCACTGTCGGTGATGAAATAGGGAGAAATATAGCCCCGGTCAAACTGCATACCTTCCACCAGGTCAACGTGAGTAGTTGTACCCTTAGCTTCTTCAACAGTGATGACGCCTTCTTTTTTCACTTTCTGCATGGCCTCAGATATCAATTTCCCGATTTCATGATCATTGTTAGCAGAAACAGTAGCTACCTGTTTGATTTTTTCATTGTCATCACCTACTTCCTGTGATTGCTCCTTGAGATGACTTACAATTGCTTTAACCGCTTTATCAATACCTCGCTTAAGTTCCATCGGGTTGGCTCCGGCCGTTACATTCTTCAGCCCTTCCTGCACAATTGACTGTGCCAATACAGTGGCAGTTGTTGTGCCGTCACCGGCATCATCGTTGGTTTTGGATGCCACTTCTTTTACCATTTGAGCTCCCATATTCAGAAACGGGTCTTCCAGTTCAATTTCCCGGGCTACAGTTACTCCGTCTTTTGTGATTTGCGGAGCACCGAATTTTTTGTCAAGAACTACATTGCGGCCTTGGGGGCCCAATGTTACTTTCACTGCATCAGCAAGTGTATCAACACCTTTTTTAAGTTGATCTCTCGCATCAATGTTAAATTTCATTTCTTTTGCCATAATTCTTTATTCTTTAAGGTTTTCGCTTTGATTTGCCAAAATACATTTATTTTACTGCTTTCCTCTTTACGAATATTATGCCATGTATGTTTTAAGCCTAACATCGGTCAAAATAACATATTTTATCCATTTTATCTGGCAGACCCATCTGTCAAAATGACAAATTGGCATAAGCGGCAATAACAAAAGGGAAGTGATTTTTTTGGGCGGCTGTGTCTGCCTCCGGTTGCAAGTTGCACCATTGCAGCCTGGTTTTTGCTGCTTGCAGGTAGGAGCTTCCTGCTGTGGTCGCTCTGCCTGCAAGGCAAAATACGCAGCCCGCAATGGCACAAGCTTTCCACCTGCGTCAGGCCGCAAGATATTACCTGATAGTTTCTAAACTCAGAACTCCTGACCGGGTGTTGATAATCGGTAAATTAAAATGATATGTGATACCAACTTGGTATAAAAACTTGATATCATAATGTACTGCTAATTATGGCGACACTTTAATTTACTCTTATATAACTCTTTCTTAATTCACAATTATTTTTAGGGAACCTGATTTATTCTTGTAGAGCAATGTATTAAATCCAAAATCCAAACCTGTACCGACGGATGACGGTAGTTCAAAATAAGGTGTTAGGGGTTAGGTTTTAGGTGTTAGGATTTAGGTAATGAAAACCCTAACACCTAACACCTAAAACCTAACACCTAAACCCTAACACCTTATTTTGAAGTTCCCCTATTTTCCCTGGGGCGAGTACTTTTAAGTCAGGATATCTGAAACTATTGTTGCTACATGAGCACGCTTTTGAATTAGGTGAACATAACACAAGTTGTCTCGTTTTTCTTTTTATTTTTGCCAAAATCTTGTCACTGCGATGGTAAAAATAGGAAACACAATACTTCGTGATGAACCTGTGTTATTAGCACCCATGGAAGACATTACCGATGCATCTTTCAGGCACATGTGTAAAATGTTTGGTGCCGATATGATGTACACTGAATTCATTTCTTCTGACGGGCTCATCCGCAACGGTAGAAAAAGCTTACAAAAACTCCATATTGACAAAAACGAACGCCCCATTGGCATACAAATTTACGGACACCTTATTGAACCAATGCTGGCTTCTGTAAAAATCGTCGAAAAAGCGAATCCGGATGTGATTGACCTGAACTTTGGGTGTCCTGTAAAAAAAATTGCTGCCCGTGGCGCTGGTTCAGGCATGATGAAAAACCCTGAACTCATGGAGGAGATGACACGCCGGATTGTACAGTCAACAAACCTGCCTGTGACAGCAAAAACCAGACTGGGATACGATGAAGAAAACAAAAACGTGCTTGAAATCGCTTTCAGGCTTCAGGATGCCGGCATCAAAGCCCTTACCATTCACGGCAGAACACGGTCGCAGATGTACAAAGGAAAGGCCGACTGGGACCTTATACACAGGGTGAAAACACACCCGGACATTGAAATTCCTATCATCGGAAACGGTGACATCCGCTCGGGTGAAATGGCAAGGGAATATATTGATACGTATAAAGTGGATGGCATCATGATTGGCAGGGCCAGCATTGGAAGACCATGGATTTTTAAAGAAATAAGGCATTTTCTGGATACTGCCCGCCCCCTTCCGCCTCCCACTGTTGAAGAAAGGGTTGATATTGCCAAAAAGCATTTTGCATTGTCGCTTAAACACAAGGAATTACCACGTGGTGTTTTTGAGATGCGCAAACACTTTTCTCTCTATTTTAAAGGAATCCCCCATTTTAAAGCCATACGGATGAAACTTGTTACCAGCACTGACCCTCAGGAAATTTATCAATTGCTGGAAACCGTCAAAAATACCTACGGAGATTTTCGCCCTGAAAATCCATACGCTTACGAAAAGTAAACAAAAATATCCTGAATGGCTTTTTTTCAAGAGTAAGATGACATACCTTAAATTCGTCAATGAGGTAGATTTGCGGTAGTATAACACTGTAAGGTATAAGGTTATAAGGAACCAGGTGTATTTTGTAAGGGTGTTTTGACTTTTGGTGGTTTTCTATTTGCGGAGAGGGGGGGATTCGAACCCCCGATACCCCGTTATGGAGTATGCCGGTTTAGCAAACCGGTGCGTTCAGCCACTCCGCCACCTCTCCAATAAATATAGAATTGCTAAACAAGACGACAAAATTATAAATTCAATTGCAATAAAAAAAATAATTGACAAATAATCAAGCATGAAATTTACAAACAATTGAAATATTGAATAATACTTCAAGCCTGCAACGCATCGCTTGTGGATAGCAGGAAAGATAAAAAAAACCAATTTGGAACCGGGAAAGAATGACATTCTGCAACGGTCATTTTTGTTGGGCATATATTTCTTTAGGGAAGAGGAAAGCTAAAATACTGAAAATACAATAGCGTGATGCCGGACAGTGATAATATGTTTTGGGTGTACATTTACAATGCGTTTTTCAAAACACACTAAACAACATTGAATTGTTTGCATTTTAACCCTGAACTGTTAATAACCTTTTTGTTTGTTGCTAAGATTGTACTTGTTTATTCTGTATTTTTGTGCCAATATTCGATTATTATCTATGAACGCAAAATACACAGAAGACAGCATTAAAACCCTTGAATGGCGTGAACACATCCGGAAACGGCCGGGGATGTATATTGGTAAGCTCGGTACAGGAGGATCATATGATGATGGGATTTATATTTTACTCAAAGAGATTCTTGACAATTCAGTGGATGAATTTGCCATGGGTTTCGGAAGAAAGATTGAAGTGCAACTTGACGACGGAAAACTCAGTGTCCGTGATTACGGGCGAGGCATTCCCCTGGGTAAACTGGTGGATGTAGCATCCAAAATGAACACAGGAGCCAAATACGATTCAAAAGTGTTTAAAAAAGCTGTTGGATTGAACGGAGTTGGCATAAAAGCTGTCAATGCCCTTTCGGAAAAATTTAAAATCTCAGCTTTCAGGGACGGACAAAGTAAACAGATAATTTTTGAACGGGGTTTTCTTAAAGATGAAACGGATATTGATAACACAAGCGAGCGGAATGGCACGCTGGTGGAATTTTTTCCCGATCAGGAGGTGTTTGGAGAATATAATTATCAGACAGAATACATTGCAGAACTATTGCGCAATTATGTATTCCTGAACTCCGGGCTAACCATTGAATTTAACGGTGAGAAATTTTTCAGCCGTCATGGTTTGCGTGATTTGCTTGAGGATAAAATGAACCAGGAACCCTTGTACCCCATCATTCATTTGTCAAACGGCGACATCGAAATAGCCCTTACCCATGCACCCAAATACGGCGAAGAATATTATGCTTTTGTCAACGGACAATATACCCCGCAGGGTGGTACCCATTTAACAGCTTTCAAAGAAAGCCTGGCCCGTACCATTAAGGAATTTTATCAAAAAGGGTTTGAGAGTTCTGACGTTCGCACATCCATTGTAGCAGCCATCAGTCTTAAAGTAGAAGACCCTGTGTTTGAATCCCAGACAAAAACAAAACTAGGTTGTAAAGACATGGGGCCGAACGGACCAACAATCCGAACTTTTGTTAATGACTTTATCAAACACCAGCTTGATGATTACCTTCATAAAAATCCGGCTACCAGTGAAATTCTGCTGAAAAAAATACAAAGCAATGAAAAAGAACGTAAGGCCATCAGCGGAATTCAGAAAGTTGCCCGAGAAAGGGCTAAAAAGGTAAGCCTGCACAATAAAAAACTGAGGGACTGCCGTGTTCACCTCAACACAAATCACGAAAAACGCCTTGAAAGCTCTATTTTTATTACTGAGGGTGATTCTGCAAGCGGGTCAATTACAAAAGCCCGTAATGTCAATACCCAGGCCGTGTTTTCACTCAAAGGGAAGCCGATGAACAGTTATGGCAAAACTAAAGCATTGGTGTATGAAAACGAAGAGTTTAACTTATTGCAGGCAGCCCTGAATATCGAAGAAGGCATTGAAAATTTAAGGTACCGCAATGTTATCATTGCTACCGATGCCGATGTGGATGGTATGCACATCCGTTTGTTGCTGATCACGTTTTTTCTCCAGTTTTTTCCCGATCTCATCAAAAACGGGAATTTGTATATCCTGCAAACACCATTATTTCGCATCAGAAATAAAAAAGAAACGATATACGCTTACACCGACGAGAAAAAAGACATTGCTGTCAAGAAATTGAAAGGAAAGCCGGAAGTGACACGTTTTAAAGGATTAGGAGAGATTTCTCCCGATGAGTTTAAATATTTTATTACCGATGGCCTTAAACTGGAACAGGTTAAACTGACAAAACAGGATGAAGTGAAAAACATGCTGAGGTTTTACATGGGAAAAAATTCGCCCGAGAGGCAGGATTTTATTGTTGAAAATTTGAGAAGTTACGAAGAAATTACGGATTAATAACATGGATAAGGATCAAGTAAACAATACGCAGGAAGGATATCAAAACAAAGAGAATATCACTAAACTCAATGGTCAATATCAGAACTGGTTTCTTGATTATGCATCATATGTTATTCTTGAACGGGCGGTTCCTCATGTTTACGATGGATTGAAACCTGTTCAGCGGCGCATTCTGCATGCCATGAAAGAACTGGATGATGGAAGGTACAACAAGGTGGCCAACATCATAGGCCATACGATGAAATACCATCCCCATGGAGATGCTTCCATTGGTAATGCACTTGTTCAGATTGGACAGAAAAACCTGTTGATAGATACTCAGGGAAACTGGGGTAATACGCTCACAGGCGATACAGCGGCAGCACCTCGGTATATTGAAGCACGATTGACAGAATTTGCCAATGAAGTGGTTTTTAATCCCAAAACCACAAACTGGAAACCTTCGTATGACGGGCGTAATATGCAACCCGTTACCCTACCCGTTAAATTTCCGTTGTTGCTTATCCTGGATGTTGAAGGCATTGCCGTTGGCTTATCTACCAAGATACTGCCGCATAACTTTCACGAATTGATCGATGCCTGCATTGACACCCTCAAAGGAAAACAAAACATCCAGATTTACCCGGATTTTCAGTCCGGCGGTATGGCTGATTTTTCTAAATACAACGATGGTAAACGTGGTGGAAGGGTCAGAGTCAGGTCTAAAATTGAAAAACTGTCAAACCGTGAATTGAAAATCACTGAAATTCCTTACGGGGAAACCACCAGCTCGGTAATTGACTCCATAATTTCTGCCAATGACAGAGGCAAAATTAAAATAAAGAAAATTGATGATAATACCTCGGATAAGGTTGAAATACTGATTCAAACACCCTCAGGCATTTCTTCTGATAAAACCATTGATGCATTGTATGCTTTTACAAACTGCGAAGTGAGTGTATCGCCGAATGCGTGTGTTATTGACGATGACAGCCCCAGGTTTATGAGTGTGAGCGAAATTCTTCAGCTTTCGGTACAAAATACCGTTCAGTTGTTGAAACAGGAATTGCAAATCCGGTTGAACGAATTACAGGAGGCTTTGTTTATGTCCACTCTTGAGCGGTGGTTCATTGAAGAACGGATTTATAAGGACGAACCCTATGAATCAGCCAAAACAACAAAAGCAGCGCTGAATCACATCAAAAAACGCAGCACCGAAATTCAGGATGCCCTGGTTAGAAAAATTACTGAGGATGACCTCCTTAAACTTCTGGAAATCCGGATGAAACGCATTATTAAATACAATGCGGACAAGGCTGAGAAGAACATCCTGAACATCAAAGATGAAATAAATGCAGTTAAAAATAACATCGATAACATCATCGATTATACCACAAACTACTACAGAAACATCAAAAAGAAATATGGAGAAGGCCGGGAGCGAAAAACCGAAATTCGAAATTTTGACAATATTCAGGCTCAGAAAGTAGTAGTTGCCAACCAAAAATTATACGCCGATTTCAAAGAAGGTTTTGTTGGAACATCGCTGAAAAAAGAGGAATACGTGTGTGAATGCTCAGATATTGATGAAATCATCGTATTCATGAAAAACGGAAAATATGTGGTGACAAAAGTGTCTGAAAAAGCATTCATTGGGAAAAATATTATCCATGCAGCCCGGTTTAAACGCAATGATGAACGTACAATTTATAATGTTGTTTACAGGGATGGTAAAACGGGTGTGAGCTACATCAAACGTTTTCCGGTAACCAGTGTAACCAGGGATAAAGTATATGATCTGACGCAGGGAACAGAACAATCTAAGGTTTTGTATTTCAGTGCCAATCCAAATGGAGAAGCTGAAGTAATAAAAGTGTATTTGAAGCCAAAGCCAAAACTTCGTAAACTCATTCTTGAATTTGATTTCCAGGAAATTGCTATTAAAGGAAAACAAACAAAAGGAAACATCCTGACAAAACATGATATCCATAAAATTACCATGAAACAAAAAGGGATATCCACGCTTGGCGGAAGAAAAATATATTTTGACTGGGATATTTTACGGCTCAATGTAGATCAGCGTGGAGAATTCCTTGGTGAGTTTTCAGGCGATGATAAAATCATAGTTTTCCTCAAAGATGGAAAATACCGGATTACCAATTTTGACCTGACCAACCATTTCGAACCTGAAGTGATACGGGTGGAAAAATATGACCCGGAAAAAGTATATACTGCTATCCATTACGATAACAGCCAGGGGTATTATTACATGAAACGTTTCCAGGCAGAGGATGTCAGTACTGTACAAAGCATCATCAATGAAGAGGAAGGCTCTGAACTCATTGCATTGAGTGATGACCTATGTCCACAGGTAAAAATACAGTTTGGAGGAAAACACAAAGATAAGGAGGATGAATTGGTGGATGCCGAAGAATTTATTACCGTAAAAAGCCATAAAGCCAGAGGGAAACGACTTACCACTTATACAGTAAAATCACTGGAATTTACCGAACCCTTGCAAAAAACATCCCCTGAAGAGAAAAATGAAGGAAAAGATGAGGGGAATCCTGATGATCAGAGTGAGAAAAACCCCACCCCCGAAGATAAAACAGAAGATCAAATGAAACTGAAGCTTTGATGAAAATTTACTTAACAGGTTTCATGGCAGCCGGGAAAAGCACCCTCGCCAAAAAGCTTGCAGCAAAACTAAACCTGGCATATATTGACCTGGATAATGAAATTGAACGGGTTTGTGGAAAAAGTATCGCCCGTATTTTTACGGATGATGGCGAAGAAGCGTTCCGGAAAATAGAATCCCGGCAGCTTGTGCATGCCTCAAAAAAAAATGATGCATTTGTCATGGCGTGCGGTGGCGGAATACTGGAATCTGAACAAAATTTATTTACCTTACAGGAATATGGTGTGTTGGTATTTGTAGATACCAGCATTGATGTTATAAAAAAGCGGTTGACTGAAGATATTGAAGAACGGCCACTGTTGAAAAACAAGAACAGCAAGGACATAAGTAGCTATATAGACAGATTATATGAAAGCAGAATTGCCGGGTACAATAAGGCTGATGTTAAATTTTGTCCTGAGCAGGAGAGCACCAAGCATCTGATTGCAAAAATAAATTCATATTTGTAACCGATGGATTGAATGCCTCAAATCAGAAAGTAGTTTGAGAAATTAAGTGAATCATAAAATCAATTTTTACATTATTCACTGTCTCATACCGAAGTGAACGCAACTTGGTATCAAAAACTATCATTCTCTTTGTACCATCCTGCATACATAAGGTAATCCCTGGCGATGCGCTCATTCATATCCCTGCTTTGCTCAGGCTCAATGTCTTTGATTTTTTTTGCTGGAACGCCGGCATAAACACTGTTTGGTTCAAGTTTAGCGTTGCTCAGCACCAACGCATTGGCAGCGATTATTGTGTTTTCTCCAACAACTGCATCATCAAGAACAGTCGCCCCGATACCAATCAGAGCTCTTTTCTTAATTATGGCTCCGTGTATCATGACATTATGGCCAATGGTCACATCATCTTCAATGATAACTTTTGATTTTTTATACAATGTATGCATGACTGTTCCGTCCTGGATGTTTACCCTGTTTCCGATGCGTATGGAGTTTACATCGCCGCGCAATACCGTATTGAACCAAAGGCTGCACTTGTCCCCAATCACTACATCCCCGATGATGGTTGCTGTTTCGGCCAGGTAGCAGTTATTACCAATTTGTGGTATTTTATTTCTTACTTTTTTAATGAGGGCCATCGGTAGTTTTAATATTTTATTTAATCAGGTGATATTTTTTTAAGGCATCTCCCTGGTCTGAGTGTATTCTGATAAAATACATGCCCTGGGGGAAATTGCTGATATCCAGGGTAACTTCTTTCAAATGATTGATGTGTTGTGTTAGTATGATTTCTCCTATGCAGTTGTAGATGTTGATGGTAGCATTTGTCCGTTTATCTTTGCAGCGTAAAACAATGTTTCCGGAGCCTGGATTGGGATAAATATCAAACTTTTCAATTAATTCATTGTTTACATTTTCGGTAATATTGGCACAAACTTCGGGATAAAGAGCGTGGTCAACGGCTATTTCCCAACTGTTGTTGTCATAATAAGGATACCATGTGCCATCATCCCACTCTTCCCAGGCAGTACCTGGTGAAACATCGCCATCTGTATTGGTTATAAGGGCAAAAATATCGCTGCCATCAGGAAGAATTACACCGGCAAAGAAATCACCATTAATTTCAATGGGACTGTCAAAATCAAATTCAAAATAATCCCCTGCTTCGGTAAAATTGTTAGTAATGGTACTCATAGGGATGCTTTTTGAACCGAGCAAACTGCCGGGGCTTCCACCGACGGCATCCCATACAGCAATGTCTATGGTAGAAGATGTGCCCTCAGCATACGCAGCATGAAATCCAAGGCTAAATACGTAACCGGTCCCATCGTATTCAAAAATATTGGCTTTTGACAGGTCGCCATAGGAATTGTTTCCGGAGACATAACCTGACCCCCCATCGGTTGTGTAATAAGTTGAGGTGCCTGTTAACGGATCGTTCAACCAGGCACAGTCTTCTCCTGCGCCTCCCGTATTGACTGTAATGTAGTTTGTTTCGCTGTGTGTGTCCTGAGAGCCGTTGCCGCTAACCGTAAGGCTTACATCGTATGTGCCGGCAGTGCTATACGTCACCGATGGATTCTCTGCTGTTGATGTTGATGGTGTGCCCCCTTCAAATGTCCATGAATAACTTTCTGCAGGGCCTGTGGAGGTAGAAGTAAAATTTACCGTACCGCCTTCGGTTACGGTTTGTGTGTTTGAGGCAAACCCTGCCGTGACAGTGGTATTGTTTGGATCATACTGGTTGAGTGAAACAGCTCCGGATCCAGCCGGATCCAGCCATGGTTCCAGTTTTTCCGTGTTGGTGCTGCCATTGCTGTTCCAGTGATAAGAAAATTTTCCGTAGAGGTCCCATCCACTGGTATTA
>CAZGPW010000149.1:0-1976 GCA_964527535.1 uncultured Bacteroidales bacterium | reverse complement strand
CAATTAATATCAATCTCCGCTTTGCATCGCCGGCTGTCTCCGCCAGTGGGCGGACAGGCGACTAATGGCAGGGATAGGTGTTGTTATTATTGTTATCTAACCATATGGATATTAACGATGGACACTAAATGATGATCAGGGTTCAAATTTGTAACCCACACCTTTTATAGTTGTAATCAGTCCGTTGCCTATTTTTTCACGCAGCCTTCTGATATGTACATCAATGGTTCTGTCACCCACAATAACATCCTCGCCCCACAAATGACTGTAAATCTCATTCCTTGTATAAACACGTGAAGGATTTGAAGCAAGCAGATGAAGCAATGTAAACTCTTTGCGTGGAAGTACAATTTTCTGATCCTTGTAAACAACAATAAAACGTTCGGGATCTATCCTGAGGTTTTCATATTCAAGTATGCCATTTTCCTGCAGTGATTTTTCTTCCTTTTTTACCCGTTTTAGTATGGCTCTGATCCTTTTTTTAATAATTTTCGGTTTGATGGGCTTGGTAACATAATCATCGCCGCCGGCATCAAAACCTGCAACCTGTGAATAATCCTCCCCTCTGGCTGTCAAAAACATGATCAGCACATGTTCAAGGCCTTTAATTTTGCGTAGTTTTTCACAGGTTTCTATCCCATCCATTTCAGGCATCATAATATCCAGGAGAATCAGATCGGGTGTGACCTCATGTACCTTTTTGATAACCTCGGCACCATTGTTGCAGGTGAACACCATGTATCCTTCGGATCTTAGGTTATAAGATAAAAATTCCAGGATGTCGGGTTCGTCATCAACAAGCAGGATGCTGTATTTTTTCGGTTCAAACATATTTAATCAACCAAAATTGATGTGTCAAATGTAATAAAAAAATCAACCGGTATAAGCATATGTGATAACAAGCAGGATCAGAATCAATAATAAAACAGCCACACTGATGTAAGAAAATAGATAATGCAGGTTACGCTTCTTCATCCGGGGGGGGATCATATTGAGGTTTAGCTACATTTTTTTCTTTAACAACATACATCGGTCGTCTGCGCACATTGCTGCCAATACGACTGATGTATTCACCAATGATGCCAATGGCAATGAGTTGAATACCACCAAAAAACAACACAGAAATGATCAGGGATGTCCATCCCTGTACATATGAATTGGCAATCAATCTCTGGTATAAAGCCCAGATGATCAGCACAAAACTTACAATGCTAAAGAAAAATCCAAGCCAGGTAGCAAATCGTAAAGGAAAATCAGAAAAAGAGGTCAATCCATCCAGTGCAAAACGGAGCATTTTTTTATATGAATACCCGCTGCGGCCTTTTTGACGACCTTCACGTTCATAAACAATTTCAGTTTGCCTGAATCCTACCCAGGCCACTTGTCCACGGATGAACCTGTTCCGTTCCGGCATTTTATTCAATTCATTGACGACCTTTCTTTCCATCATCCTAAAATCACCAGCATCCACAGGGATTTCAATGTTTGTCATTTTGGAAAGCATACGGTAAAATACTTTGGCAGTAAAACGTTTGATCAATGATTCTCCTTTGCGGCCTTTGCGTTTCCCGTAAACAACCTCGAACCCCTTGTCCAGAGTTTTGTTCATTTCAACAAGAACTTCCGGTGGGTCCTGCAAGTCAGCATCCATAATGGCAACCCTGTTTCCTCTGGCATATTCCAACCCTGCCGAAATGGCCACTTGTTGTCCGAAATTCCTGCTTAAATCAATGTATTTTACTGCTGGATTTTGGTCTGAAATGGATTTAATGATCTCCATTGAATTATCCATGCTACCGTCATTGATGAAAATAATTTCATAATTGCCGCCAAGATTTATTAACACTTCTTTTAGCTGTAAGTAACAGTCAGACAGGTTGTCGGCTTCGTTGTACACCGGGATTACAATGCTGAGATTTGTTTTTTGTTGTTTTCTCATGTTTTTTATTTGGAGATTATCAAAAATAAACAAATAT
>CAZGPW010000148.1:0-15686 GCA_964527535.1 uncultured Bacteroidales bacterium | reverse complement strand
TGGGTTTCTTTTCCTTGCATCATTGGTCGTACTCGCTGTTTACCTTTTCAATCGCAACAGGATCATTTCATTCGGCATTTTTTGGTTTTTCATCACCCTCTCTGTTGAATCAAGTTTTATTCCCCTTACGGATGTGATGTTTGAACACCGGACATACCTGCCTTCCTTTGGATATTTTATAATAATCAGTACCTTAATATATGCATGGATGTGGAGGCAAAAATATTACGCTGTTCTGATAATAACAGGCATCGTCATTGCCTATTCAATCATGACTTATCAAAGAAATAAAGTGTGGAAAGATGAATTTACGCTTTGGACTGACGTTATTTCCAAGTCTCCCGATAAAGCCAGGCCCTATGGAAACAGGGGGGTGGCTTATGATGAAATTCAGGAGTGGCATAAAGCAATTGCCGATTATAACCGTGCATTAGAGATATCCTCAGATTATGCCATCATATATTACAACAGGGGAATTGCTTACAAACAGCTGGGACAATGGAATAAGGCCATTTCTGATTTCACAAAAGCAATACAGATCAATGCAGAATATACAGAAGCCTATTTTAACCGGGGCATTGCATACAGTAACCTTGGTCAATTGAAGCGTGCAATACAGGATTATAACAAGGCCACTGAACTTGACCCTGGATTTGCCAATGTCTATTTCAATCGTGGATTGACTTATTTTAACCTTGGCAAATTGGAAAAAGCCATCGCAGATTACTCAAAGGCATTAGAACTTGATCCGGAAATGAAAATGGCTTATGCCAACCGGGGGGTGGCTTACTTTAGGCTCAAGCAATGGAAAAATGCCATAAAAGACTATTCCAGCACAATTGAACTTGATCCCCAGTCGGTGATAGCGTATTTCAACAGGGGATTATCTTACCATAAACTTGAAAAAATTCACAAAGCCATAAGAGATTATTCAAAAGCCATTGAAATTAATCCGGCATATTATAAGGCTTACCTTAATCGCGGGCTTGCTTATGGACATCTTAACCAATGGGATAAAGCACTGGCTGATTTTAATAAGGCAATTAGCATCAGACCCGATTATGCTGAAGCACATGCCAACAAAGAGACCGCCCTCCGTAATCTGAATGCGGTTGATAAGCCCTGATTGAGTGACACAAAATTTTTTAGTAGAAGAAAATGCATTAGATTTGTGTACGGATGAATGCTAAAACAAACATAGAGAATCTGAGTGGTTTATCGCTGGTTATTCCTGCGTTCAACGAAGCAGAAAATCTGAAAATTATTCTGCCATCAATTTTTTCGCATTGTAAAAACACAGGCTGTAAAGTAATTGTTGTAAATGACGGTTCCGGCGATAACACAAAAGAAGTGTTGGAAAAATTTAAAGAATCAGATTTATTAACTGTCATTCATCATAAACTTAACAGGGGCTATGGTGCGGCTATAAAAAGCGGCATAAAGGCCTGTGATACAGAATACGTCATCACCATTGATGCTGATGGCCAGCACCGTATTGAAGATGTTGACCGGCTGTTTACCTGCATAAAAAGCACGGATGCAGATATGGTTGTTGGTTCACGAAAAGGACAGAAATCAGCGTCAAAATCACGACGGATTGGGAAAAATGTCATTCGCTTTATTGCAAAAATACTGATGAGCGTACCGGTTTATGACATCAATTCGGGCATGAAAATATACCGTACAGAGCTGGCAGAAAAATACCTTGGCCTTACTCCCGATACCATGTCTTACAGTGATATCATCACACTAATCTTCATCAACAACCGTCACCTTGTGCTTGAAAAGCCTATTGTCATTAATGAGAGGTTGAAAGGAAAAAGCACAATCAGGATGGAAACGGCATTTCAAACCATCATGGAAATCATCAACATTGTGATTCTTTTTAACCCCGCAAAAATATTCTTCCCGGTAGCCCTGATATGTTTCCTGGTGGGGCTTGGTGTTGGGATACCGGTGCTTTTATCCGGCAATGGAGTTTCCACAGGCAGCTTACTGGGAATATTTGCGGCTATCATATTTCTCCTGTTCGGCCTGATTGCTGAACAACTGTCGCTTATCCGGAGGAATTCAGTTAATAAATAATGGTTTGGCTTCAACGAAATATCGACAGGTATGCCGGTGCTGTTATCGTATTTGTATTATCATTATTCATAATAAAAAGAGAAACTACTTTTCACCAAAAAAAGTTTCTTATCATAAAACTTTGGGCAATAGGCGATTCAATATTAACATTGTCATTAATTAGGGGGATAAAAGAAAAATTTGATTACGATACAATTGATGTTTTGACAGGTAAAAATAACAAAGCCGTTTATGAAGCCTATAATGTCAATAATATTTATCCTGTGGGAATATTTAGCCTGATATTATTTTCAATCAAAAATTTCAGAAAATATGATCTTGTTTTTGATTGTGAACCTTATTTCAACATCAGTGCAATAGCAGCATTTTTTACAGGCAAAGAAAGAGCAGGGTTTGCAAAACAATTCCGCTCCCGCTTGTACACTAAAAAGGTGAAATTCAGAAAAGATCAGCATATGGTTCAGAATTACCTGGATATGCTGCGAATAGTAGGAGTTGATTATAACACCGATAAATTAGAACCACTTACAACAGAAAAAACATACCATACAAAGCCTGATAATCTTTTACCCGTTGGAAAAAAAGTCATTGGCATTTCTCCGGGGGTGGGAAGATCATCGAAAAACAGAATGTGGTATCCAGAAAGATTTGCTGAGCTGGCTGATAAAATAATTGAAAAGTATAATTATCAGATTATCCTTGTTGATGAAGAAAGAAATCGAAAAATTGCAGAAGACATTACTTCCAAAATGAAAAATCCTGTAATTAATGCAGCAGGCAAATTAAATTTAAAAGAAACATTTTATCTAATCAGCAAATGCAATATTTTTATCAGCAACGATACCGGTCCCATGCATGTTGCTGCTGCCCAGGGCTGCAAAACCATTGGCCTTTTCGGGCCAAACACACCTGTTTTGTGGGGACCTTACGGGAAAGACAATATCTCCATTTATAAAACAGAGCTTGAGCCTGCCATACAAAATGACAAGGGGATTTTTAAAGAAGGAAACCGGAAAGAATACATGGGAGTGATACAGGTGGAAGATGTGATGGATGCTGTGGGCAGTTTAGTTTAACACATCTCTTAAAATCTCCCTGAGTTTATCCGCTGAATGATCATATGAAAATTGATCAGCCTTATTTTTGCCTTTTTCTATCAGTTTTAACCTGAGATCCGTATTGGATAAAACTGCATTTATCCCTTCAGAAATTGATTCTTCATTTTGCGGATCAACGTAATAAGCTGCATCACCAAAAATTTCTCTAAAAACCGGAATATCTGATAAAATAACGGGGCATCCAAAAAACATCGCTTCCAATGGTGGAATTCCAAAACCTTCATAAAGAGAAATGTACACAAACAAGTTTGCGTTTTTGTAAAGCTCCGCCAATTTTTCGTCTGACACATACCCCAGAGATACAGCATCAATTTCACTGTTTTTTTCCATATTGAAAAGCGATGATGAGGTACCGGCTATTTTTAATTTATATTTTAATGAATATTCTGATTTATTGTACCCATTAAGTAAGCTTTTGAGATTTTTTCTTGGATCCAGGGATGAAACGGTAAGGATAAAGCGTTCTTTATTTGCTTTGCCTTTGGGAAGCGTTTTCAGATGTTCAGAAATCGCATTGTGAACCACCATAACTTTGTTTTCCGGAACGTTTAACCATTTCAAAAGTTCTGTTTTTGAAAATTCGCTTACCGTCATTATTTTCTTAGATAAGCGGGCAATCACAGGCGTAATGAATCGGTAATAAAATGCATAAAGGCAGGAAAACCATTCGGGATGCAAATAAAATGAGATGTCGTGAATGGTAACGATTCTGTTACGGTAAAAAAGCGGGCCGGGAGAGCCAAAATTAATTAACAATGGCCGTTTTTTAAAGTAAAGATATAGCGGCAGCTCAATATGTTCCCAAAGCACTCCTTTGAAAATCCCGAATTTCACGACTTTAAAAACCGGCTTGTATTCCTTCCTGGTTTTGCGGGGAGACAGGACAACAATGTTTTCTTTTCGGTGCATAGCATTGCACATTTCGTGCGAAAATCGCTGAATGCCGGTAGGTTTCTGGGTGAGGAAATGTCCGTTGATGTATGTTCTGTGCTTTGTGTTTTTCAATTGGTCTATGCTCCCTTCCTTCTGAAAATGGTGATAATGAACTTTCTAATTAAATAAATGAAATAAAAGTAATACCCATATCCCCTTTCAAGATTATATATTCTTTTGTTGAGTGAATTTACTTTATCACCCTGTGCAAAAACCTCAATATCATCCTTATTCTTTTTATCAGGGGTATAATGTCCTGACAACTCATTCAGCAATGATTCAATATGAATTTTAATTTGATTTTTGATTGCCGGATTTTCACTTTTTGAGAACAAAGCCAGATAAAACTCCATAAGATTATACTTAAGGTATTTTTCTCCTTTTCTATGGCTTTTCATCGTTGCCGAATCACTTCTAACCCGGTATCTAATTACAGGCTTGGAGTGATAATAAAATAAACCTTTTTCACTAAGTAACGTAAACATCAACCAATCTTCGGCCATCGGAAAGACCTGATCATAAGTAAAATCCAAACCGCTTAAGGCTTGTTTCCTAATCATGCAGGTTGATGTGCATATTCTGTTGCTTTTTAAAAAATATGGTTCATCGGCCAACATGTATTTTTTATCCTTACCGGAGATAATGAAATCCCGGGACAGATCGTGTATCCCTTCAGGGGTATTGATTGTTTCAATTTCTCCGTGAACCAGAACAATGCTTTTTTCCTCATCAAAGAAATTCAGGTACTTAGTAATGATCCCGGGGAGCAAAATATCATCCGAATCCAAAAAATAAATGTATTCTCCTTTAGCCATATCAACACCGACCTTGCGGGTATAGCTCACACCTTTATTTTCAGCATTATTATGCTGGAAAAAATTAATATTTTCATTGGACTCAGCTCTTTTACTACATGTTTCAGGTGAAGAATCATCCGAGCCATCATCAACCAACACAATTTCAAATTGATCATAGCCGCAATTGAGAACCGAATCAATGGCCTCATCCACATATTTTTCTGAGTTAAAAACAGGTATTATGAATGATATCAAGGGCTTCATTAATTAGTGCTGTTTCCGGGCTTAGAATTCTTCAGATTGCATACCCATGGTTTAATTTTAAAATACACTTTTTTCAGTCTTTTCCTTTGGCTTGTAAATTTAATAAACTGTGAGAAAAGCAGCCTTCTTTTTGCTTTATTATCTGATTTCAGGAGATTGACAACGAGATTAATACCCAGTGAAAAAATCATTCTAATATACAACTGATCAAAATTTTTACGCCTGTTATGATAAAAAGCCATGCGATACAACGGAAACAATTCACTTCCATTATTTTCAATCTGCTTTTTCAGATTATTTTTAGTTACCCTACCGCCACTTAAATCATGATGGAACCATAAGCGTTCATCAAAATACAATTTTTCTCCGGTAAACATGACAGCATGAGAAAGCTCCACATCTTCACCGAGAGCGTTGGTATTGATTTTATTGTTGATAAAGTCAAAACCGGCTTTTCTCATATTTCTCCAAACAGATTTTCTCAAAACAGAACCGGCTCCCCAAATTGAAGCGTCTCCGGTTTTCATAAAACCTGATTTTTTATGGTACTTACCGCAAGCAAATACCTGTTTCCAATCTTCAAACCATTCAGGTATCTCTTCATTTCCAAAGTAAGCAATTCCATATCCGCCAAGTAAAGCTATTTCCGGTTTATCATTAAAAATATCATATACTGTTTGCAAATATTCAGGATTCAGATAATTATCATCATCGCAAACCAGCATCAACTCATAATTTGCCAGATTATATCCTGTAATTAAAGCGTGTGATTTCCCTTTTTTGTGCTCACCAAGCAATTGGAACTCAAAATTAATCTCCTCCCTGTTGATGAAGTTATTTACAAGAGTGGAAGTGTCATCAGTTGAAGCATTATCGATTACAATGACCTCACAATTCAACGCCCGGTCAATAATTTGCTTGTTTATTGCGGACAAGGTTTTATCAATGGTTTTACTTCCATTGTGAGTACATATTATCACTGATATTCCCGGGTCGGACATATACATTTTTTAATTCTACATCAGAAAACACTTCAACAGATAAAATAACATCCAATATTCATTATCACAATTGGTTAAGAATAGCAATGCTTCGATTCGTTGTGTTCAAAATTAAGAATAAAAATGTAAGATTGAGATTTTGTAAGGTTTTAACTCATTTATTATTAGTCATTGAAAATAAATAAATAAATTTGCACTTATCAATTAAGAGATAAAACACAGGCATACGGATGAAAGACAATCTCCTAGTAACACTTGCAGACGAAAAATTTTTGCCAATGGCAAAGCAGGTGTTTTCATCTGCATATCATAATGCTGGCTGGAAAGGTGATTATATGCTCCTTGCTCATGAAATTCCGGATGAAAAATTGGTGTGGTTCCGGAAAAAGGGGATTTTAGTAAAAAAATGCATTCCCTTAAGTTTTGATTCATTTACTTATTTCTACAGCCCTGTGGTTTTGGATAAATTTTACCTGTTTACTGAAGCATTTAAAAAATGGAAAAAAATTGTATTTATTGATGCTGATACCATAGTCAAAGGGAATTTGGATTATTTAACAAAAGTGAATCATTTTGGCGCTGTACATGATTTGTTTTATAAAAACCCCAAAATAACCATAAATAATGAATTGACAGATCCGGAAGCGTTTAATTTTCGTTATGACTACAAATACGACCTGAATTTGCATTCTTTCAATACGGGTGTGTTTGCATTCAACACTGACATTATTGAGCCAAAAACTTTTGAAAATTTATTTACATTATTTTACGACAACCAACAATCATTTAAACACCAGGATCAAGGGGTATTAAATATTTACTTTTACCTGAACTGGGAGCGCCTTCCATACGTATTTAATACGTACATAGTATTCAGAGATTTAAAGCTTCCTTTTTGGATAAAGACAAAAATAAATCATTATATTCTTGATTCCAGGCCAGCCCTCTGGGAAAAAGGCAATCGTTATTACAAAGAATGGGTGCATAATCTAAAATTAGCTGAAGGCATAGATTTAGAAAAAGAAAATAAACTTCCCAGGCAAAGCCCTTTCTTTATCCACCTTAATTCGATTGTTGTTGATTTATCCCTAAAAATTCATCCGAAAAAATTAAAAATCATTTCAGTAATTAAGATTACATTTCAAAGATTACGAACGCTTATTGTCTATATTGTGGACACCCCCATCAGAATTATTGGGAAAACTGGTATAATTTTAAAAAACAAAAATCCAAATTTATATCACCGGCTAAAAAACAAGCTACATTTATAATCCTGCATGATTGTGTTTAGCACAGTTGTCAAAACAAGTCATTATACACCTTAGCGGCATCTTCAGCTTTACCATCAAAAATAGTTTGTCCATCCTTGATGCAAATACCTCTTTTACAAACGTCCAGTACTTCATCCTGAATATGTGAGACAAAAATCACCGTTGAATCATTTTGAATAAAATCATAAATTCTGTTCTTGCATTTGTTTCGAAAACCAACATCACCAACTGACAAGACTTCATCAATGAGCAATAATTTCGGATTGATTACCATAACACTGCTTATGGAAAGGCGGGCAAGCATCCCAGTTGAATACATTTTTGCAGGTTTGCTGAGATCACTGTCCGTTAATTCAGAAAATGCAGCCACTTTTTGGATCATTTCCTTCTTTGTGTTTCTGTCGTAATTCTTATTCATCACCAGTGAGATAACGATATTCTCGTAACCGGTTAACTCCGTTTCTATACCAGCCCCTAAATTTAACAAAGGGAATACGGGAATATGAACCTTTACATTTCCTTTATCTGGCTTTACTATTCCAGTAATTGTTCTTAACAATGTGCTTTTACCACAACCATTTGGGCCAAATATCCCTACTGTTTCCCCTTCATTGATCTGTAAGTTAAAATTTCGTAAAACAACATACTTGTTAAATGGATTTTTAAATGATGATTTCAGAAACAAATCTTTCATTGAATCAAAGCCATTTCTGCTCTGGAGGTAACTTACTGTGATGTTATTTATTTCTAAAGCCTTACTCATTATTCGGTCTGTAAATTTTAAAGATTTGAAATGAAACTGTTGTTTGTTTTCCTGTAAACCAGTATCGAAATGGCTGTTGTAATCAACGTAATCACAATGCAAATCCAAACATAACGTATTTGTGGAGCATTGCCATGATACAAGACATCTCTCATGATGTTCAAAAAATGATACAGGGGATTAAGTGTAATAAACACTTTAAATTTTTCAGGTATGATATCAAATGTGTATGCAATCGGAGACATATAAAACAATGCAGGATTTAGCGTGAGCCACAATATCCCAACATCTCTGAAAAACACATTCAGAGAACCCAAAATTACACCCACAGTAAAAACAAAGACAGAAAACAATAAGATGATGGGGATTAAATACAGCAAATTTAAATTTATCTGCATACCCATGAAAAACATAATTATCATGAACGGAATCAAGCCTATTAGAAAACTAACCAGCTCGCTGCCCAGCTCTGACAGAGCGTATATTATTTTTGGATGACCATAAGATTTGATCATGTTTGAATTTTGAATAAAAACATGGCTGAGCCGATTTGTGGTTTCTGAAAAATAAAGAAAAAACACCAACCCGCTTAATA
This sequence comes from uncultured Bacteroidales bacterium, assembly GCA_964527535.1. Lineage (GTDB taxonomy): Bacteria > Bacteroidota > Bacteroidia > Bacteroidales > ML635J-15 > JAQIBY01. The sequence continues at coordinate 6,859 of CAZGPW010000148.1, read as the reverse complement.
CATAAAGCGGGTAATTGGGAACAGATTGGAAAATATTTGAAAACACAGCGACAAAAATCAATAAGAATATTGCCGGATGCAGTAAACTCCAAAAAAAACCTAAAACAGTCTGTTTGTACTTTAATTTAAAGTTTCTTTTTATTAACGACAATATAATGTTAAAATCCGTGCGTTGCATTACATATTATTTTTTCAAAAATAAGGAATAATAATGGAATTATGCTAAGTATCAGGAGTTTCATTATTAGCCCATTTATAAACAGTCAAGCCGGAAACTTTCACCATCCCTGAGGATTCATCTTCACCTGCTTTTTCTGGTGATTTTCCATCAACACTTGCCTCTAAAGCGACTTTCATAGGCAAGTTTGGCACAGGCGTTGGGTACCCGTGCCTCCTGACATGTATCATTTCATCATCAACAAACCAACGTATCTCATACGGTTCCCATTCTATAGAATATGTATGGAATTTTTCTGATGCATCAAAACCCAAATTTATTAGTACCGGGCTACCATATTTCCCCATATTTCTTTTTTCACCTTCTTCGCCGGGATTAAAAAACACATTGACAAATAATTTGGATGTATCGCTTCCCAAAAATCCAATATCAATTTGCTGCCAGGGGTCTTTCCTGTAAAAACTGAGGGTTGATACCAGCAACTGGCTTTTAGCGGGCTTCATTGTTGCTGTAATTTTCCCAAAACAAACCGCTGCCTTGCTTTCTAACCTGCCCGATGTCACAATGTGTTGATCGTTGAGCTTATGTTTATCTACATAAATAGTAAGCCCGGCATCTTTAATGACGGATATATTATCAGCCGAATATTTATGTTCTTGTGAATAAAAACATGCTTTTTTTATCCAGTTTGTTAGATCGGTATTGTCAAAGTGATCAGAAAATAAATTTTGAAACTCACCTGTGGGATATCCATAAGCTTCAATTTCATCAGGATCGCCAACATAATTATCAATTTCTTCAGGTTTTTTAACTATACCTAAATTATCATGTGCTAATGCAATACTCCTACGAGAACTAAGAGGTATTCTGTGCTGAACGTTCTTATTCAAATCATGTTTTCTTATCAAAGGGTCAACATGTGGAAAGCCAATATCGGGCACAGGAAGATCAAGGAAATTACACAATTTTTCCCATCCATCACCGGCGCATATATCAATATTAATAATTTGTTCTCTCTGTATTTAAAATGATCCTTAACGGCATTATTATGTTTAATCCACTCTTCCTTCCATCCTTCAATATCTACTTTTGTAAGGTTAACATAATCATCTTGCAATTTTTCATTTATATTGCGCATAACATGCCTGGTTCTGCTGGCTATCCAATCATCAACATCCCTCACGGTTAAAATAAATGCAGCGTCCGGATATTGTTTATCCAGTTCTGTATATTTTTCCATTATGCTTTGAACATCAGTATAAGCATCGAAAGGCAATGGCTTTTTTCTTTCTATAAGTTTTGCTGTTTTATTTGAAAACTCATCATCAATCCAGTGACAGGCATTGTACCCAAGTATTTTTAAGGCGTGATATAAACTTGAAGTCGCTGTCTTATTTAAGCCGATTGCAAATACAGGTTTTCGTTTTGGTATATACCTGATACCCGTCTTGTTTCCCCAGTTTATGCCCACTTCGGATAATACTTGAGAAATTGAATATGCGTTGTTTGACCCCCAGTCTTTTCGTTGTGATACAATTGATTTTGAAACCGAAAATACGTTCATTTCAGAAAATTGCAAATTTATCCACATATCAACCGGGCCTTTTACAGGCAAACGTTCCAGGAGCTTTTTAGCGCCCTGCAATGAAATAATATACCCTGACATCCACCAGAAACCACGTACAGGACGAAATAATGTATTAGAATATTCTGTTTTTTCCGGATCATTGGCAACTTCTTTATAAGAGAGAAACAACAAATCAAATTGCTTTTTATTGTTGTCATCAACAGGCAGTTCAGACCAGGCATGATTGATATAATTTGAAAATTTTTGTTCAAAATACACATCATCTTCCAGTATCAACGCATAATTTATTTCTTCATTGACAATCTTTTTCCACAAATTAAGATGTGATATTGCAATTGCAATTTCGGCTTTACTCATCTCCAACTTTACCTCCTTGTTTCTAACCAAAATTGAAAGCCTGTCGTCCGGATCAACGTAATAATGATCGCTAAGCTTATAGCTTTTTTCTACATCATCTGAATCAAAGTTTTCCAAATTAACCTTTCTTTTATCATAAGCAGGGCTTCGGACCAAAATATCCTTTAATTTTCTGCCGTTTTTTATCTTATGTAAACCAGCCTCCTTATTTAAACATTTCCATCGTTTTTTTTGTTGGTCAAGATTAATCACAAAAATTTGATTTATAAACGCTGGTTTTGGTTCTTCTTTAACGCTGAAAATAATGGCAGCAGGCCTTTTAATGATTACAGTTAGCAACCGCCTTGCAACATGTTTAAAGCGAATAAATAAGCCTGTGTCCCTGATTGAAATAACAAGCCTTTCTATCCTGTCTTTAATGTGCTTTTTTATCAAGATTATAATTTTAGATTTTGTACCTTGTTTTAACAAAATTAAATAAATATGAATTATTCTTATTGCAAATGTACTCAACGATCCTTTAGGAATAATTCATTTAGTCCTTTTTTTTTTAAAAAACTAATGTCATCTTTAAAGAAGATTATTGAGTTAAAATGAAAAACAAAAATAACATTTTAGTTACACTGTCTGACAATAACAGAATCGATCAGGCAAAGCAATTATTCTCTTCTGTTTATCATAATGCCGGATGGCAGGGCGATTATATGCTGCTTGCCCATGAAGTTGATGATGAAAAATTAGGATGGTTTACAAAAAGAGGCATATTGGTCAAAAGATGCAAGCCTCTTACAGACAAGCTTATTGGCATGATGCAACATAATCCTGTAATCTTAGATAAGTTTTATTTATTTTCAACAGATTTCAGAAAATGGAAAAACATTGTTTTTTTAGATTCCGACATCATCGTCAGAGGCTCATTAGATAAACTCGCAAATATCAAGGGTTTTGCTGCTGTAAAGGCAAAAATGAAATTCAGGCATCTTTTTGATAAAGAAATATCATCTAACAGTGTAAAAAGCAAGACTTATAATCCAAAGAAAAAAACATTCAATTCAGGATTAATGGCCTTCTCTACAGTAATTATTGAAGACAATACACTAAATGATTTACTTAAGCTATATGATAAACACAAAGATTATTCTCTTTATAACGAAGAATCAATACTGAATATGTTTTTCTACGGGACGTGGAAAGAATTGCCCCTGGTTTACAATTATGTCATTTCATATCATTTATACAAAAACATCAAGTTACTGGATAACAAAGCATTAGTTTATCATTTCGTTTGGCTTCAATGGATCAAAAATGTCAGGCCCTGGGATAAAGAAAACAAGTATTACAGTGAATGGAAAACCAATTTAAAAAAAGCTGAAAATATAGAAATGCATGAAATTCCGAATGTAAAGGAATGGGGTAGTCTAAAAATACTCTACAAATCTTTTTTTCTTAAATACATCTCTATAATTAGTCTTAATTATTTTAAAATCACTGGCCTAATGAAAATGAAATATCATTACATATTAGGGAATGCAGGTAAATTTCTTAGGAAAAGAAATGCAAAACTCTATAATAAAATAAAAAAGCTTAAAGGTGAGTGACAATCACAACATACTTGTTACACTGGCAGATGAAAACTATATTGATCAGGCCAAACAGTTGTTTTCCTCTGTTTACCATAATGCCGGATGGGAAGGGGATTATATGTTGCTTGCTCATGAAATCCCGGAAGAAAAATTGACATGGTTTAGGAAAAAAGGGATATTGATTTATAAGTGTAAACCTCTTTCTACAGATTCTATCGGGATGGGTTATAATCCGGTAATCCTGGATAAACTTTATCTTTTTTCAACGTATTTTCATCAATGGGATAAGATAGTTTTTATTGATTCAGATGTTATTGTAAAAGGCTCATTAAACAAATTAATAAAAGTGAACAAGTTTGCAGCGGCAGATTCAACTGTTAAACTTAAAAAGCAATTTGTAGATGATGGGAAACTTTTTAACAAGATAAAAAATAAATATAATTTGAATAAAAAATCCTTTAATACAGGTTTTTTTGTGTTTCCCGGCGATATCATTCGAAATAACACACTGAAAGATTTATTAAACATTTTTAAAGAATATCAATCGATAAGTAATTGGGGCGATGAAGGAATTCTAAACCTTTATTTTTATAAAAACTGGAAACAACTGCCTGGTATTTATAATTACTTTGTTTCGGTTCACATGATAGCCGGGAAAAAATACGAAAGAATAAAAGCCATCGCCTATCATTTTATAAAAATTAAAGACCATGATGCATACAGGCCATGGCATCCTGAAAATTCATTTTATTACGAATGGAAAGGGAACTTAAAAAAAGCCGATGGTATTGACTTAAACAATATTCCCTCAATTCGGGAAAAAAGTAAAATATTGATTTTTTACCATTCATCGGTTTTAAAACTAAAGCTGTTGATTAAAAAGTACGTCCAAAACATAGATGTGGTCGCTGGAAATGTCGGTGTTAGAATCAAAAAAAGAAATGAAAAATTATATTACAGGCTTAAAAAGTTAAAAGATGAGTAAAAATCGCGATGTACTTGTTTTTCTGTCTGACAGCAATTTCATCGAACAGGCGAAACAACTATTTTCCAGTGTTTATCACAATGCCGGATGGAAAGGAGATTATCTGTTGCTTGCTCATCAAGTTGCTGAAGATAAATTGAAATGGTTCAGAAATAAAGGGGTTTTTATTAAAAGGTGCGAGCCTTTAACTGAGATTAAAAACTTTTCAGAATATTCGCCTGTTGTGCTGGATAAATTTTATCTGTTCACACCTGAATTTAAGAAATGGAACACCATTGTTTTTTTGGATTCAGATGTAATCGTAAAATCATCACTTGAAAACCTAGCAAGATGCAAAAATTTTTCAGCAGTTCAGGACATGTATTTCAATAAACTGAGCTCCCAGTTAAAACATCCTGAAGATATCAGTTGTTTTAAAAAAGAGTTTAAGGTAAATGCCCCTGTTTTTAATTCCGGGGTTTTTGCATTCAACTCATCATTAATAAACGATGACACCTTTGCTGAGCTCATAAAACTCTCAAAAAAATACATGAGGTTTGCAAAGTATCCCGAGCAGCTTATTTTGAATTTGTATTTTCAAAAAAAATGGAAAAAACTGCCAGTGGCTTACAATGTCTTTATTACATACCATTATTACATTCTCCCTAATGGACTTGAGCCAGTTGTAATTCACTTTTTTGCCAGGCTCGGAGAGTTTTCTCCTCTTTTTAAACCCCTCTGGCATCCTGAAAATCTGTATTACAATGAATGGAAAAAGAACCTTGAATTATCTGAGAAAATTGACTTACATAATAAAAAAAACGCAAGAAATAGAAGTAAGCTAAATATAATTTATCATTCATTATTACTTAAACATAATACTTTTTTAAAAAAAACACATAAAATAATTATTTACATTCTGGATACACCCATAAGGTTGCTGGGTAAAACAGGAGAATTTATCAATAAGAGAAATCCAACCCTGTATAAAAAGCTTAAAAGCCTGATAACTAAAAATCATCCTGAGAACAATGAGTAAAAATCTTTTAGTAACACTTGCAAATAAAGAATACTTACCTATGGCTAAGCAGGTATTCTCAAGTGCTTATTATAATGCAGGCTGGCAAGGCGATTATATGTTGCTTGCTCATGAGGTTCCTGAGGAAGAACTAATATGGTTTCAGCATAAGGGGATTTTAATTAAAAAATGTAAACCATTGTCAGAACTCAAAAATCTTTCAGATTACTCCCCTGTTGTGCTGGATAAATTTTATCTGTTCACACCTGAATTTAAGCAATGGAACACCATTGTTTTTCTTGATTCTGATATGATTGTAAAAAGCTCATTGGAAAAATTAATTAATTGTAAAAAACTTAGTGCTGTTCAGGATTTATATTTAAATAAACTTGAGTCTCAATTAAAAAAACCAAAAGATTCAGTAATCTTAAAAGAAAAATTCAATCTACACAATGCTGTTTTTAATACAGGCTTAATGGCATTCAATTCTTCAATTATCAAGGATGATACATTTTTTGAACTTATAAAACTTTCAAAAAGATATTTAAAAATCTCCAAGTATGGCGATCAGCTGATTTTAAATCTGTATTTTCAAAATAAATGGAAAAAACTCCCTATAGCCTATAATGTATTTATGACATTTCATGATTATAAGCTTCCGTATAAATTTAAGCCTGTGGCAACTCATTATTTTGCCAGACAGAGCAAGGATTCTCCACTTTTCAAACCTCTGTGGCATCCTGAAAACCTGTATTACACAGAATGGAAAAGAAATCTTGATAAAGCCGATAATATTGACTTATATAACAAAAAGGAATTCAGGGAAAGAAATCACCTTAACATAGTCATTCACTCATTATTACTCAAGTATCATCTTTTTTTAAAAAGAATTGACAGGTTTTCAGGACAAACCGGTCAATTTATAAAAAAACGGAACCGCCATTTGTACAATGCCTTAGTGAAACTTAAAAGGGGTAAAAACTGATGTCACGGTGAACAAGGAGCCAAATTAATGTTTATTTTTGCATAAGTAAAATGGTTCCGTAGCTCAGTTGGCAGAGCAGCTGACTCTTAATCAGCGGGTCGAGGGTTCGAGCCCCTCCGGGATCACAATATGAAGGAGGGGCGAGAAGTTTATCCCGGCGCATGACGGGAAGCCCCTCCGGGATCA
>CAZGPW010000147.1:0-7898 GCA_964527535.1 uncultured Bacteroidales bacterium | reverse complement strand
GCCATCATGATAACAGGCTTTGTCTTTGTCATGATGCTGGTAATTGAATACATCAATGTACAAACCCAGGGGTTGTGGAAGAAAGGGCTTAAAAAAAACGCATGGAATCAATACCTGATAGCTGCTCTTCTGGGAGCAATACCCGGTTGCCTGGGTGCTTTCACAGTGGTGGCCATGTTTTCCCACCGGCTGATTTCTTTCGGAGCCATTGTGTCTGCTATGATTGCCACAAGCGGCGATGAAGCTTTTGTGATGTTTGCCATGTTTCCGGGAAAAGCAGCCATTCTCACCGTTGCATTGCTGGGAATAGGCATAATAGCCGGGTTTATCACAGACAAACTGTACAAACCAAAAAAAACCCTGGCTTCATTCTCAGGCCGTGAATTTCCCTTGCATACCCAAGATTCCTGTAATTGTTTTCAAAAAGGTTTATTTTTACCACAAATAAGGCGCCCTTCAATTTACAGGATTGGTTTAGTGATCATGATTCTTGCTCTTTTGACAGCCGTAGTGACAGGTTTTATTGCTGCGGAGGCCAAACTGTGGATAAAAGTTACACTGGCAGTTGTTACCTTATTCACCTTGTTTATTGCCATCAGCGTACCTGAACATTTCCTGACAAAACACCTGTGGGACCACATCGTAAAAAAGCACATGTTGCGGATTTTCCTGTGGACATTTGGGACTTTGCTTGTGTTGGGTATCCTGATGCATTATGTGGATGTATATTCCTGGCTTACCGATAACATGTACCTAGTATTGCTGATTGCCATTGCGGTGGGTGTCATCCCTGAATCAGGGCCTCATTTGGTATTTGTCACATTGTTTGCACAGGGAAGCATTCCTTTCAGTATTTTGCTGGCCAGTTCAATGGTACAGGACGGTCATGGCATGTTGCCCCTGCTGGCAGAATCACAACGGTCTTTTCTCTCTGTAAAAATTGTAAATGTTATTTTTGCGCTGATCATCGGATCGGTTTCTTTGCTGTTGGGGGTATAAATCAGGATTTACAAAAAAACAAAAAATTACTCGCCCCTTAGTTGGCAAAACGCTATTGGCAGCAGATGCTATGTATAATGAAGTCGGGAGCCGGCAGTCGGTAGTCAGGAGGTATGAATACTTCCTCCGACTCCGGTCTTCGGTCTTCCAACTTAATGCTTGTAACCTATCGGTCATTACACACAAAAAGATTGGATAAACAAAAGACTAATCATAAACCATTAAATTGGCAGTAGAACCAATAATTTATTCCTGAACAGCAAAATCAAAAGGCACTTTTTCCACCGTGTATCCTTTTTTTCTCAACAATTCAATAACACCATTTTCATCCACCAGGTGCGCAGCGCCAAAAGCAGCAAAAACCGTTTGCTTTTTCATGATCTTGTGAATGGTTTTGGCCATGCCTTTGTTTCTTTTTACGATAAGTTCCTTGCCAAACGATTCCGGCAAGGCTGTATCCTGCATTAAAACCTGCAGGCTGTCAAGGTCTTGCGCAACGTAAGCATCCACCAACCTGTTAAACTGTTTTTCCATGGAATTTTCTTCATCGGTAAGCCCATCCATCAGCATGTCAACCTGCTCTTCCACAGTCATTTTATCAATGGCTCCGATCTGATCGGCCAGGGTTTCCAGGGCCAGTATATTTTTGTCCATTTTCCTGGCGGTGTCAATCAAATGCATATCCAATGCCAGGGGCATTTCTTTCGGCATCATGGTTTGCATTATCTGTGAAGACAAAAAGAAGGGTTTCATTTTTTCAAACAACACCAATGGTTGCCCTGTTTTTGCCTTCATCACAGAATCCAGCAAATGATATTCTTCATCGCTAAGGTAATCTGCAATGCTGCCTTCTTCCATCAACATGAGGGCTTTTGTTGTTTCCGGGTCAATTTCATCCATGATCAATTCTACGGCCAGTGCATCACATGATTTGAGCTTGTCATACACCACCGGATCAAAAGCAAACACTTCCTTCGCCTGAATGTGTATTGTCCCATATAAATAAGAAGGCTTACCCGGTTTTTTACCAGAAACTTTCCACAACAACGCATCTTGCTGGGAAACCCCTGAAAAAACAAAGGCAATAAGAGAAATTAACAATAAAATCTGTCGTTTCATAAACATAAAGATTTGGTTATTTCGCACAAAATTACAAAAAACAGGCCACATTTTCAGCAAATGCAGCCTGTAAAATTTATTTACTTAATTTATATTAATCAACCGTTCCTTCGGCTTTTGCTCCTGAAGGCAACTCCAGTCCGTAACCCTGCCGGCGGTCAGCCTGCCTGAGCTTGTAGGCCAGAAAAATGGAGATAATACCACAAATCACCAGAATGAAAATGGGTATGGTATAATCGTATATGTATTGCTGGGTATATTCACCAAATTCAGATGTTATCAGTGGGTCCTTCATTTTTACGATTTCCTGTGATATTTCTGACTGAGACATCCCGAGTCCTTCAAGTTTGGCGTTCAAAGCCTGTCTTTCAGCAACAACCTTGGGGTTAACAGCTTGCAGCAATGCTCCGATTCCCCAAAAGAAAGCCCCAAGGCCCCAGTTCTGAATGGTAAACATGGTAGAATACGCTGTTCCCAGCCGTCTTTGTGGCACAATTTTGGCAACAGAAGGCCACATGGCGGCCGGCACCAGAGAAAAAGCAATACCCAAAGACACCAGGCCTAAATAAGCCAATGTTTCACTCTGGAAAAGCGATAATGCCACATGAGCAAAGATCAGAAGCAACGATCCAAGAATCATCAGGGAAGCGGCTTTACCTTTGCGATCCACATAATTTCCAAATATCGGGGTAAAAATGATGGTTCCCAATGGGATCAGGCTGGCGGTTTTTGAGCCATTTTTAAACCAAATGGCAAACGTATCCCTCAGAAGGTAAGCAAACAATGCAAACGTACCGACAATAAGCACCAGCGACAATATTCTTTTATTCATTGTCTTCATCTTTGAGGGAACAATGGAAAACAACAATGCATAAACAAAGAGTCCGATATAAATAACCGCAGTTCCAAAAGAAGTGCTGCCATTGACCTGGAAACCTCCTTCCGGCAATACAGCCGTAAAATTAAATTTATTAATCAGCAGGTCCGGGGCATACTGAATAAAAGGAAATACAGCAGCATAAAAAGACACACAAAGCAATGCAATGTAAATAAAAGATGGGTTTTTAATCAATTTAAATAAGTCGGAAAATTTAAACTCTTCTTCCTCTTCCGTTTCACCGGTTTCTGCAGCTTTAGCCGCTTTTTTGGCTTTCATTTGCCTGTCGAGTTTAACATCGAAGAATACGTAAATCACAAACATGATAAAAGCCACACCAAGCAATGCCGCTGCAAAGGTAACAGCGGGAGAAACCGTTCCTGAGATATCAGGTGACAGCGCTATACCCATGGCAGATCCCAGTCGTCCGAAACCCATATTGATGGCCATGGCCAGGGCCAGCTCGTAGCCTTTGAACCATTTCACCATGGTGGTGGTAGCAACCACACAAACAACCTCCAATCCGGAACCAAATAAAATACGTCCGATGATCATAAAGGTAAGCTGGGTACTGTGTTCCTCACCAAAAAACCCGGCAGAAGCCAGGGCAGTAATGGCACCACCAAGCACAGCCAAACCGCCAAATGCCAGTCCGGCAATGCGTACTCCCCATTTGTCAAGGATCATTCCACCAACGATGATCATACCAAACATGTTGGCAATGGTGGTTAAGCCGATAAGCCGGCCAAACTCTTCACTGGTAAACCCCATTTGGGTTTCCATCATGCCTTTTAACCCTGAGAAAAAATCCTGAAACCAGTAAGTAGCAAGCATCAAACCACTAACAAGTAACAAAGCAAGCCAACGCATGGCAACTGAATCTTTCAAGGTACTTTGATTAACAGTATTCATAAAAATTCATTTTTTGATTTTCAGCGCTAAATTAGTAAAATAACTGTCTTACAAAGGAAAATTGAAGATAATTTTTCCTGGCATTTTTTTTGTTGTCATTGTTGGGACCACTCAAAAAAGTCGAAAAATAAAAAATGCCACCAAAATACCAAAGCACCAAATTGCACAAAATATTGAAATTCATTTAGTTATTTTTTGGTGGGATTTTGTGTTTTTGTGGCGAAAAATGATTTTTTAGAGTGGACTCATTGTTTTTTATTAACTTGTGCGAAATAAAAAAGATATAAACAGAAAATATGTTATGAAAAAAATTATATTGTTGTTTTCAGGATTGATGTTTTTAACCATGGTTACAGGTTATTGTCAAAAGGAACAGAATTATTACAGCAAAGGCATTGAAAACTTTGAATCGGGAGAGCTGAAAAAAGCCATTAAAAACCTGAACAAAGCCATTGAGCTCGACCCTGAAAATGCAAACGCATACTTTAACAGGGGCCTTGTTAAGGGCGAATTGGGAAAACACGGGTCAGCATTGTTGGATTTTGATAAAGCCATTCAGATCAATCCCAGGGATATTGATGCTTATTTCAACAGGGGAATAGCGAGGGATGAGCTGGGAGACTACAAGGGCGCTGTAAGAGACCTAAGCAAAGTTATTGATGCTAAACCTTCTCATACAATGGCTTATTTCAACAGGGGGCTTGCCTGGGGAAAATTGGGAAACCAGAAAGGTGCCATAAGAGACTTCACATCCGTCATTAAAATCAAACCTGAGGTTGCAGCGGCTTATATCAACAGGGGCCTGACTAAGCGAAAAACAAAGGATTACAAAGGCGCACTTGCTGACTATAACAAAGCCATAGAGATCAATCCGGATAATGCCGGAGTTTATATCAACCGTGGGCTTGTCAAGCATAAACTGAAAAAATACCAGGGGGCACTTGCTGACTATAACAAAGCCATAGAGATCAATCCTGATAATGCCGGTGCCTACAATAACAGGGGCCTAGTTAAACATGATTTGGAAGACTACGCCGGCGCGATAACTGATTTTAATAAAGCCATTGAGATTAATCCATACAAGGCTGGATATTATACAAACAGAGGCATGACCAAACATGAACTCGGTAATTACAGCGGAGCCATGTCTGACTTTAACAAAACCATTGAGATTAAGCCGGGTTATGCCAGGGCTTACTATTACAGAGGGCTTTCAAAACATCAGGCAGGTGAAAAAAACAGCGGATGCAAGGACTTGAAAAAAGCCAGGGAAGCAGGCTTTGATAAAGCGAACGAAAAAATTGAAGGGCTTTGTGATGATAAAACCAGGGATTAAACAAAAAACACGAAAATTATATTCCGGGCAAATAACATTTATAGCTTTTCTATTTTATTTTTGAGTCTGGTTGGAGGAAAACAGGGTTTGCTGTAAGCTTACAAGAAGACTATAGCGGGTTACAACCCTTGATTTTACTAATAATTCTCCAATTAACAGAAGGCCCCTTAAAACTTTACATAACACCGGATATCCAGTTTTGTATGATTTTCGTACCGTCTTTTGTCATAAACGATTCGGGGTGAAATTGCACACTTGTCCACGGATAAGTTTCATGGCGACATGCCATGATAAACCCATCGTCAGACCTTGCTGTAACAATGAGCTGCTGTGGCACCGCTTCAATTACCCAGCTGTGATACAACCCAACCTGACACTGCCCGGGAACGCCGGCAAATAAAGCATCATCATTGCATACATCCAACGATTTTTTTTGGCCGTGCATAACCTGAGGCAAATGCCCCAATTGCCCGCCGCAATAAATGGCCATCAGTTGATGTCCCAGGCAAACGCCCAGCAGCGGCTTGTTTTTAATGCTTTTTAACAACCGGAACAGATGAGAATATTCATTCGGCAAGCCGGGCCCGGGAGAAATGATGACAGCATCATACAACCTGCAAGCATGAATAATATCATGGCCGTATTCAATAACATCAACCTCACACAACCCCGTTTGCCTGACAGTTTGTGCCAGTTTATACGAAAAAGAATCGTTACAATCTATAAGCAAACAATTTTTCATGTTACCTTTGAATCCATATCGCATTTTCAAAAGTAGATATTTTCATGAAAACAATGCAGGCTCAGGAAACAAAAAACTACATGAACAAACTTGGAAGCCGTGGTGATCCCTTCCTTGCTGTCATCAGCTTTGACATGCAGCACAACCATGTGATGCCCCTTGAGCGTATAAGCGATGATGATTGCTTGTATCATTTTCCGGAACTGAGCAATACCCAAAAGTCATTTCCGGGAAAAATCAACACCCACCTGGATTTCACTCCGCTTCCATTTGATGAATACCACAAAGCCTACAAAGCTGTATTAAAACACATCAACCGCGGGGACAGCTACCTGTGCAATTTATGCTTCGAAACAGAAATCGAGTTGAAAGAGAAATTGTGTCGTATTTTTTATGGCAGCAAAGCAAAATACAAGTTGTGGCTAAAAAATAAATTCGTATGTTTTTCGCCGGAATGTTTTATCAAAACCCATCATGATACAATTTATGCTTATCCGATGAAAGGCACGATTGATGCCAATGAAAAAGATGCACGAAACACTTTGTTATCAGATCCCAAAGAAACCGCTGAGCATTATACCATCACTGATCTGCTCAGAAATGACCTCAGCATGGTGGCAGACAATGCAGAAGTCAGTTGGTACCGGTACCTTGAAAAAATACACACTTCCCGCAACCAATTGTATCAAACAAGCACAGAAATAAAGGCGACACTGCATGATGGCTGGCAACATCATACCGGCGATATGGTATTCAAATTATTGCCCGCCGGTAGCATCACGGGCGCACCAAAACAAAAAACCACTGAAATAATAAACAAAACCGAAATCCATAAACGTGGGTATTATACAGGGGTCACTGTTCTTTTCAACGGCATTGATATAGACAGCTTTGTCATGATTCGCATGATCACAGAGGAAAACGGAAAATATTATTATAAAAGCGGCGGCGGCATCACCTCCTTAAGCAACCCTGAAAACGAATACAAAGAAATGATACAAAAAATCTATGTACCAATTCATTGAAAGCATACGCATTGAAAATAATAACACAGCTTTGATCCAATACCATCAACGCAGGTATGAACAATGCCTTAATGCCCATTTTGAGGATGCAACACCAGAACAACTTGACCACATTGCAAAAAAATACGTCCACAAACAAGGCAAATGGAAATTACGCATAACATACGATAATAAAATTCGCCGGGTCGAATGCATTCCGTACCAGCCAAAGCTCATTAAACACTTTCATGTGGTATATGATGATCAGGTTGATTACGCATGGAAATACAGCAACCGGAAAACATTTGAAAAACTAAAATCCGGCTGTGCTGAAAATGAAGAAATAATCATTGTCAAAAACAACCTGATTACCGACAGCAGCTACGCAAACCTGGCTTTTTACGCAGCTCCGTATTGGTACACTCCGAAACATCCGTTGCTGAAAGGCGTTATGCGACAGTACCTGTTAGACAACAAGTTGATTAAAACCGCAGACATCACCCCTGGACAATTAGCACATTTTGAATTTTTCTGTCAAATTAATGCCATGCTGGATATTGATGCCACGGAAAAATATTTTACAGGAGATATTTTGGCTTAATAATTTTAATTTTATAGCCTACTAACGTAACATTCTACATAAGAATCCACCATTCAAACCCCACCTCTTATGATCATACTAATCAACAGCAAAAGCCAAAATTGTTCATAAGCTTTTCTTAATTTTTTCTAAGATAGTTTTTTATCACCTAAATTCAATTAGTAAATGCAACTTTTACGAGTAAAAGTATAAGTCCATAATGATGTTTGTCACGCTCTCTTTGCGGAGTGAAGCGTAGCGAAACGAAGCAAAGAGAGCGTAAGCTGGCTTGCTTACGCCCCCTTTTATCATTAATGCTTATATTTGCA
>CAZGPW010000146.1:0-7022 GCA_964527535.1 uncultured Bacteroidales bacterium | reverse complement strand
TCCATTTTTTCTGTGGGTTCCCCAAAGCATTTCCTTCCGGAATCCCGAGATCTATTCAGCCGGGATTCCCGCTATTTCCAGGCGCTGGAAATGCTTTGACCCACCACGAAAAAATGGATAATGCGGTGAACTCGCACCCCATGGCTGCAGGGATAATATGAATGCCGGCAAAGCCACAGTGAAAATTTCGTCCCATGCTGAATCATAAGCCTTATGGACTTTTCCTTGTGCCATTAATAGTTTTTGCGGACAACCCAAAGCCGCCGGCAGGCGGTTAAACCCGGAACACAAAACCCGTAACACGCAACACGCCGACAGGCGAACGTGAGTCACAAAATCATTTCCGGCATGAGGTTTTGGTTCTTTTGACGGCACAAAAGAACATAAAAAGCAATTTAATCGTAATAGATTACCTACATTAAATTTATTTTTGGATGACCCAATACACAAAACAGCAACCTATCTCATCACTTCAATCTTTTTGAAGATACGATCATTCCCGTTGGTTATTTCGATAAAATACATGCCTTCAGGAATTGACATAAGGTCAATACCGGTTTTGTCTGATAACAATTTATGTGTAAACAACACCTTACCAGTTATATCATACATTTTTACACGGTCTCCGCCGGCACATTCAATATAAACAATGTTTTTAGCCGGATTGGGATATATGTTTACCGAAAACGCTGCTGGAGTATTTTCAATGCCAGTGCAGTCTTCATAATAAACAACCAGGGTATCCAGTCCCCAGCAGCCATTTTCATTGTCTGATACCATTTCCACCATTATAGAATCAACACCGGGGTATGGATAATGTAAGTTGCTGCCATATATGGTATCAGAACCAATGTGCCACTCAACATTGTTGTCATGAGGAGCAGTAACACTTAAATCAAGATATTCATCAACGCAAACCGTTGTATCTGTCCCTTGCGGAAATTCATACATATCTGCGGGATACATTGCTACCATAGTGGTGTCAATAGTGTAACAATTTCCGTTGTCAATGGTAACAGCGAGGTAACCCGGATTGTTATACAAGTCAATAACCCGGGAAGTATCACCATTTGTCCATGTGTATTCAGCCCCCGGATTTCCGGCATCCAGCGGAGTATGTGTGTTCGGGCATATCCATGTGGTATCAGCAAGCGGAGCCACCGGTGATTCGTGGACAGTAAGGCTGTGGGTTGTATCATTAACACATCCATAATCGGTAACAGCAGAAGCTGTGACATCTACAGTGCCGGTGTTTGGAGTGAGTAAGTCTTGCGTACCTGTTCCGGGAGCAGGAATACCCTGGTCGGCACTATCAACATACCATGAAACCACAGTATTATCCCAGGTAGTTCCTGTATATTCCACCGTAAATTCCTGGTTGGCACAGGCATCAGCCGGCAGTGTAAAATCCACATCCGGCTGCTGATGAACCGGGGCGGTCTGAATTGCACTGGCCGTACAACCATTGTTGTCCGTAACGTTTAGCATTACATCAAAACTACCGGTTCCATAAGCGGTAAAAGTATGAATGCCGGGACCTGATGTATCCTGAGCCGGACCCGGGTTGGTTGTCCAGATAATGGTATCCATGTCAATTTCCGTACCCGTGTATTCAACCTGAAATTCCTGATCAGCACACAAATGAGCAGGCATATCAAACGACGCTGCAGGATTGGCATACACTTCAGCGGTTTCGGTATGGGTAGTTTCACATCCAAAACTGGTTGTTCCGGTAGCAGTAATATCAACAGGGCCTGGTGTAGAATAATCAAAATTATGTGTGCCGGGGCCGGTTTCGGATTGAACCGTGCCGTTCAGTTCCCAGGCAATGGAAACTCCGGATTCATCGCCTGTATAAGTAACGCTTATGTCTTCACTTGCACAAGAGGCCGTATCGTAAGTAAAACTTACGGATGGATAATCCTGTACATTAAAATGCAAGGCATCAGAGGTATCTGTTGTGTTGGTCAGGCAAGTGTAATCAGATACCATTACCAATTGAATGCTGTCGCCATCGGCAAGTGAATTGGTCATCATTGTCGCTCCGGTCTCTCCCAAGGCAGTTCCGTTCAACAACCAGCTGTATGACGGATTGGAACCACCGGCGGTTACAGACGAGCTTAGGGTTACGTCATCGCCTGCGCAGATATCCGTACCGGCATCCGATGAAATGCTGACATCCGGCGTCATGGTGGGCAACACTTCATACGTAAAGACGTCGCTGAGTACCCTGGAGCATCCGCTGACAGAATCTGTTGCCAAAATTTCAAAATCGGTTGTGCTGTTATACACATCACCGCCGATGGTAATGGCTCCACCGGTACCATACCCGGTTACAGATAATGTGTCCCCGGTACTTACTTCCCTGACAAGGTACTGAATGCCGGGTTGAGAATATAATAAATCAACATAAGCAACCCCTCCATCACACACCGTATCGGTGGCAAGGCCGGCTTCAAGCGTGTGAGTTTCATTAAAATACATGGTCTCCTGGGTGCTTAATTTTCTGTTATAATACCGTAAATCATCAATCCCTCCCATAAAGTAATCATATGCCGGGGGATCTGATGCCCCTGACGGTATGTCATGACCACCATATATCCAGTAACCTGAAAAATTATCCAGGTTAAGGCTGGATACATCATTGACGAGTTCCGTGTTGTCAATTTCCATTTCAGCAAAAGCATCAACCTTTACCACTACATGATGCCAGTTGCCGTCGTTGTAGTTTGCAGCAGATACCAATTCAACAGGGGAACCGGAATTGTTCAGGTAAAAGTGTAGTTTCCCATCGTCGGCCATGTATAAGCATCTGTCAACCGTTCCGCCGGGATTCCATGGGTCATCATTAAATGCAAATAACACCCCGCCATTTCCATCGTTTGAGTTAAACCACATGGCATGGGTGAATGCTTCGGGGTTGTCAAACTGGGTGTAAACATGCGCTTTTGTGGCAGAATCAATAAATTGCCGTGCCTTCCAGAAATTGCCGTCATGGTCATCCATGGGATATAAGTCATAAGATGAAAAACCATGTCCGTTTCCTGATGCATCATTATCATCATCCAGCGGAAAATGATATTCAAGCCCCTCGTTCGTTACCGGAATGGTATCACCAATATCCACTGCCAGGGGGTGAATTTCAACGTTGATTTCGTTGGATGAGAGATGGCAGGAAATGTTTATCACGTCGGCATGATAAATACCCGAT
This sequence comes from uncultured Bacteroidales bacterium, assembly GCA_964527535.1. Taxonomy (GTDB): domain Bacteria; phylum Bacteroidota; class Bacteroidia; order Bacteroidales; family ML635J-15; genus JAQIBY01. The sequence continues at coordinate 3,811 of CAZGPW010000146.1, read as the reverse complement.
TCCGTTGCATTGTAATTAACAGATGTGGCACCCGGTATGGACTCGCCATTTTTGTACCACTGTATATCATAGGTTGTGCCGGCTGTTACTGCCATATCCACAGTGCTACCGCCACACATTACTGTATCGGTGAGTGCTTCAATGGCTGCTGTATCGGGTGCCGGACTAAAAGCTACATTCAGGTGATCGGATTCAACGGTGCAACCGTTTTCGGTAATTTCAGCGTAGTATTCCCCTGTGGTTTCAGCTACATAGCTCATGTTGGTTGCTCCCGAAATTGCCACACCGTCTTTGTACCACTGGTAATCACTATAGCCCCATGTTGCCTGCATATTGAGGCCTCCGTCACTATCGCAAAGGGCGGTATCACCCCAATACTGCAAGGTATCATCAGGGCATTCTTCAGGAAAATAAACTTTAAAGCCAAACTCGCCACTAAGATCCTCTTCACCGTCAATCACCAGAAAATATTCTACACCTGCAACCACATGAAATTGTGATTCTACAAGCGTATCCGTTGTGTTCCAAATTGAAAGCGAAGTCAGGCAATTGGCATTTTCATTACACAACGGCTGAACCATCAATTTCATATTTCCAAAATGTTTTTCGGTAAAATTCAGCTCAGCAATACCATCGTAAGGTGATGTCATCGAATATATCATTTCATTGCCTGTCATGTCCCAGCCACAACCGTATTGACTTATCACAGAATACCCATTAATGGCCGTATTATCATAATACCATACGCCATCTGAAATGGCAGTTGCAGATGAACAATCAAGGTATCCGGTGTCGGGTATCTGAACACTGGTTATTATCTGGTCATCTTCCACGGTTTCTACCATCACATCGTTATAATCCGGCACCCCGATAATATTGTAATATCCGGCTTCCGGAAGCACAGGCATGGTATGTGTTGATTCGATAAGCACATCTTCGCCCGGGGTAAGCATTGGTACTGAGGTTGTTCCCAGCAAAGCGTCTCCTCCATCGAGGGTGTCATTGTCAGACAGGTAATAGGCCATATCACAAGCAGAACCATCAGCGTTGCCGATGTTTTCCACACGCGATTTAAAAACCACCCCTGTTTGATTTGATTCAATCACATCAGGCGTAACTTGTATGAAAGTGGAAATATAATCCGGGTCATTGGTGGGGCAAATAACATTGAGATCACAAGTGATATCCTGAGCTGTTGCCCCATCCAAAACCAGGTAGTAGGTATCCGGATCAGAATCATCATAAATCAAACCGTTTGTCCCGTATGACAGTACTGAATCCTGATGCTGATGCGACAACAAAATAACAGACATATTGCCGGTCTGGTTTTCAATTTCAATGGTGATACTGCCGGGAATTGTTGTTGTAAACTCAAAGGCACGTTCTTTCCCTGTTGCTGTAATATCAGCATCCCCATATACGTTAACGTATGAAGTGCCTGTTGAAAGATCAATGTTGGTAGTGGAGCCACAAGCCAGGCTTGTCATCCCTGAAAAATCAAGGCCGGTAAAATCGGCCGCCGGCTGCATTCCGATAATTGCAGCATTGGAATTGGAATAATTATGACCTGCAGGATTGAGGTTTCCCATGGTATAATAACCATCTGCGGTGCCTCCCCAGCCCCAGTTAAAATGAAAATTACCAGAATCATTGTAACCATCCAACACAAACGCATGGCCACCAGAGCCAGAACCCTTATAAACCATAACCCTTCCATTATCACATTCTTTGCGCATGAGGTCTTCCCAATCGGCCGGATCAAAATTATAGCGACTTACATAATCCATGTTTGTGGTGTAATCAAAATGATCCATCAAAGCATCATGTACTTTGTAGGTATATGATCCGGAACCACTGGGGCTGTAATTCATCTGTACCGAAACACCGCAATGGTACATCAACTCTGCCACTTCGGCATTGCCACTTCCATTGGGCATTGAAGTCCAGTCATAGAAAGCAGATGCGTAATCAGCACATAATTCACCATAATCTGAATGGGTATAACATTCGTTTCCCACTCCGCTTGCGGGATGGGCATGATATTTCATTGCCTGGGCCTGGGCGGTTGCCACACAACCTGTATAAACACGTCCGCACGGGCCATCACTGTCTGCCGGGCACATACCGTTGTATCCGCATCCCTGATTCCATGTGGTTGATAACAAAGGTGAAACACCACGGGTTTGACCTGAGGCCCTCTCTCTTACAGAAATTTTTTCCCAGTTTGATATTGTTCGTTCACCGGGTTCAATATCATGATCCCGTACCCGGGCAATTTGTTGCGCCAGGTCATCCATCCATTGGATGAAAGCAGGTGGAAGATCATCAGGATTCTCGGGCAATCCGGAGGTATTTGAATACGCCAAGACCGGTTCAAACGACCGTTCCGCTGAAATAATCACAAAATGGTTGTCACCACTGAAGGTATAATACAAAGGAACTTCCCCTGAACTACGTGTTGCAGCATTCTCGGTTTGGAAATCCACTGATTCTCCGTATTGATAATACAATACATTTTCCGCATAATTTTCAGCCTCCTCAATACTAACGGTCTGGGCATTAAGCATCCCAAAGGAAAGCACAAACAGGCCAATTACAATAAAAAGATTTTTCATGATCACAGGTTTTGGATTAATACTGATTGCATGACGCAACCCCGGTTTAAATGGTTGCCATTCCAAAAAATTATCATCATCAATTCCTTATCGAATTCTGTTGATATACCCGGAATACCATATAGTTGACTTTCTTTCAGAGTAAATATTTTGAAAATTCTGGTAATTCGCTAAAATTATACCTTAACAGTAAAATAACTGTAATAATCGCAAGACCATTAAAAAAGCACCCGGATGACCATGTAATTTAAAATCCGGAGGTGGGATGCAGTTTGGACATGCAGTAAAAACCGCCTTTCAACAGCACTCAACACATCGCATGGGAATTTAAGGTATAACACAAAATTTGGTGATAAAAGATAAATCCTGCGCTTGTGAGTATTATATGAGTACCAAGAAACTTGCACTGATAAAGCTACATGTATATATTGCTGTTTTTGAAAATTAACTATGCCAAAAAACATCAACATAATCGTAAATGGATTATACCTTATCAATATCCTGACATTAGGTGGAATATACTCAGGTAATACGTTCTGTTTTGCACAAGAAAATAACAAGTCAAAATCTGTTTTTAATTCAGAAAATGATGGAGTCTGGGCCAATGATAACAACTGGAATCTTAATGATTACCCGGATTATTTGCCTACCAGCACACAAGATGATATCTCCGTGAATACAAACATCACATTGAATTCAGGTATTGACATTCGTGGTGGAACCTCCTTGGAAGTTAGTGATTACGATACCCTGGTTATTGATGGTAATGCCACGTTTCGAAACGGTTCATATATAACTGTTGAGGATTACGGTGTGCTGATAATATATGGTGATGTTACAAACAACAACAATTCAGATGAGGTTCAAATTGATGGACAAATCATTATTGATGGTGATTTTTCCGGAGGTAATGGATCTGCCATTAATGGTAGCGGTGATATGATAATCAGTGGTGATATTGACACCGATGGTTCCGGTTCTGTTTTTGGTTCTACCGATGACTGTGTGCCGGTAGAACCATGGGATTGCTCTACTACCTCAGAACGCCCCCTGCCTGTTGAACTTATCTGTTTCAATACCCGGCTTGCAGGTAGTGATGTTCTTTTATCATGGTCAACAGCCTCCGAAACCAACAACGATTATTTCATCATTGAAAGATCAACCGATCTGAAGGTGTTTTCTGAAATTGCCATCGT
>CAZGPW010000145.1:0-3888 GCA_964527535.1 uncultured Bacteroidales bacterium | reverse complement strand
GGTTCTACTGCAAACTTAGTGGAAAACCAGGAATATCTGAAAGTTAAAAAAAATTAGGTGTAATGTTACCGGGAGTCGGAAGTCGGTAGTCAGAAGTCAGGAGTTGTGAATACTTCTTCCGACTCCGGTCTTCGGTCTTCCGACTTCAGAATTGAAAATTACCGGTATTACAAAAGGATTAGGGAAACAACCAGCTAATCACAACCCATTAAAATTACAGTAGAACCAAATATTCTTATCAGGGCGATTCTAAGTCTTTGCGTAGCTCTACGGTAGCTTTTTACTACCTGACAGACTTTTTGACGGATAATTGCCAGTGGAACCATATTTTTTCATGATGGGTTAAAGCTTTACCCATTAAAATGGCAGTAGAACCAAAAAAAGACGAACTAAATAAAAAATAAAGCCACCCCACCAACGGCCACAAACGCACCAACGATTTCGCGCAGGGTCACCCGCTCTTTGAAAATGACAGCGGCAGGCAAAAGAATGAACACCGGGGTTAATGACATCAATGTCTGAGCAATGCCGGCAGAGGTAAACTTAACGGCAACCAGGGAAAGCGTAACGCCCAGGAAGGGGCCGAAAAAAGCACCTCCGGAAGTAAACAGCATGCCTTTTCTGTCTTTCAGGGCAGCAAATACTTTATGCCATCGTTTCATAAAAAAGAATACTACCATAAAACCGATGGCTCCGGCCATGACGCGAATGTGCGTGGAAGCCACCACATCATAACCGGCCATGCCTTTTTTGCTCAAAACCAAACCGAGGGCTTGCCCTGTAGAACCGCCAAAAGCCAGCAACAAGCCTAACGGATTCGTAATCCAGTCTTTTAGCCGTGCTTTTTTCCCGTCCGGCGTTTTGGCAGGCCTGTTGAGCACCACCATCATAATGCCGCTTAAGGTAATGGTCATGCCCACAACAGCAGTGACTTCCATGGTTTCACCGAGAATAATCCATCCGAAAATGGCAGCCATGGGTGGTGATAGCGCCATCACCAGCATGGAAACCCGTGCGCCTACAACCACAAAGGCCTGAAACAACAATAAATCGCCGATGGTAAAACCGATAAGTCCGGATAAAGCCAGCCAGAGCCAGTTATGAACGCTTGCATCCATTGGTAAAAACAAGCCCCGGCTTATCCAGTTTACGGTCCCCAGCAACGCAAAAGCAATAAACAAACGTATTAAATTCACCGAAAGCGAGCCTATCCGTTTGCCGGCTGCTTCAAAAAACATCGACGTGGCTGTCCAGCAAAAGGCTGTTGCAACGCCGGCTATTTCACCATAATACTGTTCCATGTCGCATTTTAAGGGCTGCAAGATGGCAAAAAAACCGGTTCTGTCCACAATGTTCTGAAACAGGCATGAAATTTACCCTGATAACTTGGGTTTTGTGTCTTGCGCCTTCAAACAGACATGAACACTATACATTTACACCTGCTATGCCCTTTTGTATGTTTATCTGTTTGGTGTTCTTCGACAAGTTTTGAAAGATTTTTACCTGCTAAATTTGGAAATATTCTTTGAAAAAAATCTTATTTATGTTCTTTTTAGTCGTTTTGGACGCTACTGATCTGAAATTGGAAAAACAGCAGAAAGGATGCTCAGGGTGTAGGTGGAGAAAAGCAAAAAAGCCTGCTCCCAACAGGAACAAGCTTTTTTCTGCTTTGCTACTGCTTATTTCAAAACAACTTTTTTCACAACAAAATCATCATGATTCGTGATTTTAAGGTAATAAATTCCGGCATCCAGTTCACTGAGATCAATGGCGTTAGACCCGGATGATTTTGTATTCATTGTCATGATGGTCTTTCCGCTGAGGTCGATGATTTCAATCTCAGATTGCGCGGGTGCGGTGATATTAACTGCTCCGCTGCTTGGATTGGGATAGACGGATACAGCTTCCAGCCTGGCAGATGCAATACCGGAAACATCATCAATGTAAACCTGAATATCATCTGAATCCTGACAACCGTTTGCGTCTGTAACGGTTACTGAAAAAGTGAAATCTCCGGCACCCAAATCCGCTCCGACCAGGGTGATGGTTTGAGTGGTTTCTCCGTTACTCCATTCATAGGCGCTGTAATCTCCGGCATCCAGATCCATACTATCTGTGTTTGTCATGTACAGATCGGGGCCGAGATTGACATTGGGTAAGGCATTAACCAGAAGAAATGCATCCTCTGAATACCGGTCTTCACATGGGCCGGAAACAAGGCATCTGTAGAGAGAGCCATTCATCGATACATCCGTCATTACTGCCAGATTTTCGCTTGTTGCACCTGCATAAATGGCATCGTTCGACAGGGCTGTCCAGCTATCACCAAAATCTGTACTGATTTCCCACTGGTAGGCACTTGCCATATTTGCTGTCACTGTGTAATTGATTTCTGTATTGGCACATGTCGTGACGTTTTCAGGCTGAGATGTAAGCGCAGCAAGCGAAACTGTCTCGTTATAACCTATATCAACGGATGCTCCAATGATGCGGGGCGTTCCTGTTATATCAAAATTTGTCAGTTCGGGAATGACAATTCCATTGTTTAAGCCAGGTGAGCTGCAATCTGTGGTGTAATCTCCGTTTGCATAATCAACAAAGCCCGGGATGGTATCCATATTGTTTTCAAACGTGCCGACATAATCACTTATGAACAGGCAAATGCCATCAAATCCGCCACCAATGATGTTGTTGGTAACATCGGCAATTCTTCCATCGCCAAAATACAGGAAAAGATTTCCTTCGGTTGATGTTGAATCTGAATTGTTGTGAAAAATGTTGTTCTTTAATGTCAGCATACCATTGTAGTATCCGCAATGCAGGCCGCCGCCACCGTAACCTGCGGTGTTGTCAATGATGGTATTGTTGGCAATAACCGGACTAGTATAATATGCAACTTTAATTGCACCACCGTGAGATTCGCTATGGTTATTCCGGAATAAATTCCCGATGATATGGTTTTCACTGTAGCCTGAGGACATGATTGCACCGCCATGGTCTCCGCTTGAATTGTTAATGAACACATTGTTGATGATACGCACCGTACTATACCCGCCGGCTTTAATGGCCCCGCCAATATTATTTGAATGGTTGCCATCAAATAAGCAGTTTGATACAGTGAGGATGTTGCTGCATTCGTAAAAATCAATGGCCCCCCCCCGGTTGTCACAAGTGTTGTTGATGAACTGACAATGATCAATATAGCCTCCCGTTGAGTAAGCAAACTGTATTGATCCGCCATAACTATTACTGTAGTTATTTTCGAAAACAGAATGAACAATATGCAGATTATTGTACGAAACCACTTCAAAAACGGCACCATTTCCAGAGGCGATTGCGTATGAAAAATGGCAATAAGCAAAGCTTGAGGGTATATTGTCATCCATAGAACCATCGTTGTCAAAGTCAAATCCATTCCATCCGGTATGACTGAAACCGGAGCTGTAGCCTGTGGTATCTGCTACCGTATAGGTGATGGAGTCTGTTTCTGTTCCTTCGGAAATGATTGTCCCCTCAACATGGATGCCATAAAAATCATTGAAAATAAAACGGGTCCCCGGTGTAATGGTCAGTACCACGTTGTCAAGAATATACAATGATGCATCCATGAAAACGGTATCGTAGTCCCAGGTAACATCGGTGTTGATTGTATCATTTACTGATGCCTCGACTGTAAGGTTTTGAGAAGTGGCAACACATGAAAATACAAGCATGGCCACGAAAAGCAAAGAAATGTGTTTCATAATAGTGTTTTTTTGGTTAGTTACAGGTTGCTAATTTAATCATAATTTATAACTGAAGTTTCGGAGATGCTATCAGGTTGACAATCAGCATATTAAGCCAATGTTGTAAAACATATTAAATCCCAGATAATCAATGGGTTAAATC
>CAZGPW010000144.1:0-1853 GCA_964527535.1 uncultured Bacteroidales bacterium | reverse complement strand
TCCAATGTCAATTTTTATATAAAGTGGTCTTCCATTAAAATAACAGTAAAACCTTTTTTTGCTAATTTAAACTTTCCCATTAAATTCGTGGTAGAACCCATTTGAAAGGCATTTCTTCCTTACCATAGGTTTGTTTTGTGTCATTTCAATGGCTTATGAGGAGAATATTTGCTTCAAGCTATGGCAAACGCAAGCCAAATCAGTAAAGTGAAAAATCGATTAGGCCAACAGTTGCTGAATTGGTATTGTCATCCAAGTGCAATACTGAAAAACTGTAATATCCCCGAGGAAATCTGTTATTCATAGCGTTTGTCGGGTCAATCACACTGGCCGGTAAATACCAATCGTTGTCATATTTGGTACTGTCAGCCCAAATATTAAACATAATTTTGTCATGAACTTCTTTAATTTTCTCAAATGAGCTGGTATCATTTGGTATTAGCGTTGGCACAAACAATGAAGCAAATGGTCCTAATGACTGATAGCGCAATTCTATACTATCAATTACAGTTTCATTATGGTTGATAATTCGAATATATACGACATCTTCCTCCTGGTCATTGGGCTCATTTGGGGAACAGGCTGCAAAAAGCAAAAGCATAAAAAAAAGTGATTTTGAGATAAAGCGTATCATTCTGTCTTTTTTTTGGTCTTTTTCTTTTTCACATAAAACGCATCATCTCTTCAATATATTGTAAGCACTATTCTTACTCCTTCCTCGCAAGGGTTCTCAGCACACCCCTCAGTTAAACTGTACAATATATCAGGTTTTGGATTTGGATATCAACAAACGATTTTGTAGTTTTCAGCTATTAAAACAAAATATTCATTATGGGACTTAGCATTCATTACAGCGGCAAACTTAAAGAAAACATCAAGCTGGATGATTTTATCAGGGACGTTAAAGATTTTGCCCGGAAATATCAATGGAGACAGCATGTTTTTAATACAGACTTTCCTGCCAAAACAGACAGCAAAGATGATTACAATGAACAAATATATGGAATCACATTACAACCGGAGGGTTGCGAATGTGTAGATCTGAGCTTCCTTTCTAACCGCATGCTTGTAAACTGGGCTACAATGCCCTATTTCAGTAAATTTGGCGATTCTCCGGATGAAGACGCTTTGTATTCCATCAGCGTAAAAACCCAGTTTGCAGGTGTTGACACGCATGTGCTTATCATCGATATGCTGCGCTACCTGAGCAAAGCCTATTTTGATAAGTTTACACTCTCAGATGAAGGTTATTACTGGGAAACGGGATCACGTAAAACCCTGGAAGAGCGGTTTGCAACCTACAACCGCCTACTTGACAACATGGAATTGGGCCTGTGTTCATCCAAACAAAAGCCTAACGAGGGCCTGGATGATTTCATCAGGCGCGTAGCCAAAGATGTCAATGACCGGGAAAATAAGATCGGGAACGATAAAAATCAATAACAATAATAAATATTACACAGTTACGATGTACTGCGCTGTACTGAGCCTGCCGAAGTGAACGCAAAAACCCTGTATTTGTAATGGTAATTAATGATATTAATCCTTGACCTTTAATGTGTTTAGTGTTTTTCAGCAGACCCTGGGTTACTATTGAACATCTTCCCAATAACCTGCACGCATAAAATACGGGGGGTTCTACTGCAAACTTAGTGGAAAACCAAAAATATCTAAAGGTAAAAAGTTAGGTGTAATGTTGTCGGGAGTCGGGAGTCGGAAGTCAGGAGTTATGAATGCTTCTTCCGACTCCGGTCTTCGGTCTTCCGACTTCAGAATTGAAACTTACCGGTATTACACAATAGGATTAGGTAAGCAGCGGGTTAATCATAACCCATTAAAAATGCAGTAGAACC
>CAZGPW010000143.1:0-1621 GCA_964527535.1 uncultured Bacteroidales bacterium | reverse complement strand
GTGTAATATAATGTGCCGGTGCCGTTTTCCACTATGTAAACGGCAATAAGGCCTGCCGGGCCGCTGATGTAATTGTATTCCCTGACCGTGCCGTCCGCCAGGATTTCTTTTTCATAATTGCCGGCATAAATACGGGTTTTGATGAGCTGGTAATTGTCGTCGTCATAAAGGCGGGTTACTTTTCTGGCATTTTCAGGGCCATACTGGAATTCAAGCCGGTAATCGCCTTCCTGAATTTCACTTGCCTTTTGGAAAGATGTGTAGCTGATGTTTTGCTGATTTTCGCTGATGGCATCTGTGTAATTCATGACATTTTCCACGGCATGCACTTTGGTATCGTGATACACATAATCGCCGGCGTCTGATTTCAGATCAATGTTGCCGTTGGTGGCATATTCAATGCTGTATCCGGGCAATCCGTTTACCTGCCAATCCGTTAAACGGTCAGCATCATCGTACTGGAAGGTTTCTGTCAGTCCATGGATGTTGTCAGTCCTGGATACGAGGTTGCCTGTTTCTGGTTGCCATTGATAATGCATACTAAATTGGTTTCCGGTTATGATGCCTGATATTCTGTTAAACGCATCGTAGGTGTATTTTGTTTCAAGATCACAGCCCTGATTTCCAAGAAATATGGTTTCCGGTTGCCACTGGGCGTTGTAATCGTTGCAGTGCCAGATGGTTTCGCCATTATCGTCTCGTTGTACGCTGATGAGTTCGCCATTGTCATTATAATTATAAATGAGCTTAAAACCGCCGGGATAGGTTTCGGTTTTAAGTTTTCCGAAATTATCGTAATCAAAATAATGGTTGTAATTTTGGCCTTCAATGCTTTCTTCGGTTTTCCATACCCTGTCCTGATAATCATAATGGTATTTTATTTTATTCCCGTTGGGCGCTTCAATGGATTTAATTTGTTCGAGGCCAAATCCTGATTCTACGTATTCATAATATAATGTTTGCAGTAGGCGACTATAATAAACACACATCCCATTTAAAATGTCCAGCCAACAATAAGACCTGCCCATGGTAAAAATTGATTCAATTCTAAAGAATACAAAGGTGTCAAACTGGATTTTATAAATAAGCCACCTTCTTGTTTTTGGTAACGATACCCTATTCTTAACAATAAAAACATATCATAATAGTCACTGTTTTTTTTACCAATATAAGTAAAACCCAAGCCCGCTTCAAAATGATGTTCATTGCCTGTAAAGTAATTTACCTGTGATGTAAAAATATAGTTAAACCACTCACTCTCAAAGGATGAAATTTCCAAAGGTAAGTAACCAATACCTGATGCAATTGAAAATTTATTGTTTTCTTTATCAAATACTATTCTATCATAACCGATGCTATATTGAAAATATGAATTTCCAAACAACTCCAGATAAACACTGTTTTTGCTTAATCTTCCATTTACATCCTTTAAATTATCATTTGTAATGCTATCGTTTTTTATTTCCTGTGATTTGCATTTAACCGTTACTTCCAATAATAAAATTGGTAGCATGAATATTATTAACTAAAGTTTCGGAGGACATTTTTCCGCGTAAATCAATGACTTCATTTTTATAAAGTTGGGTAAAATGCACCTCTTTTTATATTTAATTGCTTTATT
>CAZGPW010000142.1:0-4239 GCA_964527535.1 uncultured Bacteroidales bacterium | reverse complement strand
CGTTAGAGCAGCAATTATCCCCAGGGCAATGGGTTGAAATCCGGGCAATCCATTGGTAGGGACAAAGAAATCATCGTTTGCCGAACGCTTGTCAACTGTGTTTATCAATAAGAGTTTTTTCCTTCGCATAATTATTAGGGCCATTCAGAACAACGAAATTACCAAAAATTATGTATTTTTGTTCATAGTTGATGCTATTTTCAACAAAAAGACCCTGGCAAAACGAGATATGAAAAATGCTTTCTGCCTCATTATCTTATTGGTAAACCAGTAAACCAGTATTATTGTATGAATAACAGTATGATGCAAAAAGAAGATTCGACCAAATCTGTATATATATCAACGCCCTTTTGCCACTGTGCATTGCGTAAAATTGAAGCCACCAGGCTTAAAAATTATTTCACACTAAACAATTATAGAATAGTAAAGACCCCGGATGAAGCCGATTTTCATATCTGCATGACATGCGCAGTGACAAAGGTAAACGTGGATAATTATCTTGAATTCATCAAAAACGCTCAAAACTCTCATGGAGAGCTGATTGTAATGGGCTGCTTACCCGGTACCAATCCAAATGATTTAAAAACGGTTTTTGACGGCAAAAAAGTGGTCACCAAAAACATCCACGACATAGACAATCATTTCCCGGATTTTAATGTAAAATTTCATCAGGTTCCGGAGGTTTACAACTATGATACAGAATCATTTCACATGTTTACCGATGACATTCAAAACCAAACCAAACTACGTTTATTATTAAAATACGGATTATCAAAAACATATTACAGATACCGCTTAAGAAAACAACAATATCTTGAATTTACAGAAGCCAATAAAATTCACCTTACAACTCCCTGCTTTTTGCAAATCAGTTCGGGCTGCGCCAACAATTGCACGTACTGTAACATCAGAGAAGCCATCGGTAAAATAAAAAGCAAACCCATTGACAGTTTGACCGAAGAATATAAAAGTTTATTACAAGAAGGGTATAGAAATTTTCATTTTGTCGCTGAGGATTTATGTTCATACGGGCTTGACATCAACAGTTCATTGGGATATCTATTAAATGCATTGTCGGAAGTGGATAAATCATACCATGTAAAATGGTCACTTGATGGCGTTAATCCAAACTGGATAGTTCAAAATCACAAAGCATTTGAATCCCTTTTTGAATCTAAAATTTGGGAAATAATGATTGCCATTGAAAGCGGCAGTGACAGGCTTATAAAACTAATGAACCGCCATTATTCAATTCGTGAAGTTGAAAAAGCTTTAATATCACTCAGGCAAATAAATCCCGCGTTAAAAATAAATGCGTTGTTTATTGTAGGCTTTCCCTCAGAAACAGACAAGGATTTTGAGGGAACACTAAACCTGTTTAAAAGTATCCGGTTTGATTCTGTCACATTAACCGATTATTCAGACTTTGAGAACCGGGCTTCTTCACAAATTTCCCCGAAGGTCAGTAAAGATACCATGCGTAAAAGACGGCAACAGGCAAAAAGAACATTAAAAAAATTAAAGACGCCCCTTTATTAAACCCCCGAAAACAATGCACAGGCCGTAATAAACATCATTTCTGGTCCTATTATTGTGAATCAGTTTTAAGACTAACGAATAAAGGTAAAGTTATATCGGTGTTTCATTTAAAAATCTGTAATCTTTTTTAGGACAGGTCACATTTCTCTATCTATCAATCCTTTTATCAACTCACACAACCTTTCCCGTTGAAGGTTTTTATTAAATTTTTCCATCGCTACGCGCTGTCCCTCATCGCCAAGCTTTTGCCTTAGTTCCCTGTTTTTCATCAGGATAACGGCTTTTTCAGCGAGTGTTTTTACGTCAAATGGTGGAATCAGAAAACCTGTTTTACCGTCGGCAATAAGCTCAGGGTTGCTGCTGACATCGAATCCGATAACGGGTTTTCCGGCATGCATGGCTTCAGCGATGGAAAAACCAAAGCCCTCAAAAACAGAAGTACACACATACACATCAATACCTGACATAAATGCCTGTACATCATCCACAAAGCCTGAAAATTCCACAACATCGTTTAGGTTTAATTCAGCGGCTATGTTTTTCAGTGCTTGTTCCCGGGGGCCTGTGCCGGCAATTCGAACCGTAAAATCCGTTCTCGTTTCTTTTAAAACAGATGCCATTTCCAGCAGGTAATGCAAGCCTTTTTGCGGAACCAGCCGGGAAGCATTGCCAAACACCATTTTGCCTTGCCCTGGAGTGTGTTTTATGTCTTTTGGATGAGGCTCTACACCGTTGTAAAGCACGTGAACGCTTGCCTTTTGTTTCGATTTCTCTGATTTGCTGAACAATTGGGAGGCAGTGGCTTTTGAATTCACAATAAAATCCGTGACCACTTTTGTAAACAAAAAATGGTTGAATAAACCGGCATGAGGAGCTGTTGCCAGCCCGCGGCGGTATATCCGTACCGGCACTTTTGCACAAAACGCTGCAATTCCTGCAGTTTTAAGGTCAGCAGGCCCGTTGAAAATGACAACATCAAGTCTGTTGGAAGTGAAATAGCGTTTCAGCTTATGTACTTTTTGAGGATTGAGAAAACTCACATTTGAAATATCAACAGGAAAACATGGGATTCCTGCCTTTATTGCTTTCTCATGCAAACTACTTTTTTTACTGCAAACAACCCTAACATTAAAACCTCGATGATGGGCGTATTCTGCATTTTCAAAATGCCAGCGTTCGCCTCCACCCCAGGTTTTAGTAGTGTTTACAAAACATAGATTGATTGCAACATCTTTATTGCCTTTAGCTGATGGCATGCTGCCATATTCATCATGTGTTTTTTCATTGCCCACAGCAAAAAATATAATTTTCTTACGTGGGCAAAAATAAGAAAATTACTTATTTACTGCTCTCTTCAGCATTAAAGATATTTTCTACTTATCTGCTTCTTCATGATGGTGATGATCTTCAGCATCATCGTATGTTGGATGAAGTGTCCCTTTTGCATGTTCAGGAGGCCCGTAAATTGAATAAAGCTTGAGTTCTTTGTCCCCAATGTTTACAATGTGATGCCAGTACCCGGCAGGTACCAGTATAGCCCAATCATCGCTTACGGTTTTGTCAAACGACAACTTGTCTTCGGCTTTTCCCATACGAACGCGGGCTTCTCCTTGTTCTATGCGAATAAACTGATCACGATTACCATGCATTTCCAGATTTATTTCTTCTCCCGGCTCAAGGCTCATAAGCACAAGCTGAATGTTTTCCCCTGTCCAGTTTACCAACCTGTAATGGTCGTTTTCAAGGGTAGTTCCTTCTATATCCAACACCCATGGCTTTTTGCCCATATCCTGAACATCCGGTTGAATACTTGCAGTTTGTGATTCATTTTTTTCTTTGTCATTGCCAGATTGATTGTTGCATCCGGCAAAGAATAATGCCATAACCATAATTGTTATGGTTACATGTAAACCATTTTTTTTCATTTTTTTCTTTTCCATAGTTATTCTTGCTTTTATTTTGTTAAACATTTATGAATTTAGTATTTGGCTGAAAGGCTCTTGGTTGTTGATGCCATTTCAAAGCAAATAAAAGAAGCCTTTCTTCTTCACCGGTTTGAAAACGAAAAGCAAACTCTAAAAAGTTTATTCCTTCAAAAAATTTCACAGAATTCTTGTTTTTAGCGTGCTCTAATATAATTAAATTTCTGGTTCTACTGTTATTTTAATGGTAAAAATTTAGTGTACGATGGAAACTTAGGTTTTGCTGTAAATTGAGTAGAAAAAAAATTGTTGTTTGAACATCAATATTATTTAATTTTTGGCATGGTTTTTTGCAAAAAGAAAGATGCAAAAACACATGCCAAAAAGGTATGTGTAAAGGCTTTTTTTACCACGGGTTTCACCCGCGTTTACTTGTGTTTGACCTACTTCGGCAGCTCACTTCGACGGCGCTCAGTACATCGCAGCGCACCGCCTTTCGGGATCGGGAGCTTGCAGCCGAAAAATATGTTGGGTACATTTAATAAACAGGATACAATACGTGTATCTGGAAACAAAGCCTGAAGGCGATGTGCTGAGCGATGTCGAAGCGGCTTCAATCCGAATAACCACCGGTGAAGCTGGTGGTGTGTGCCCCGAACTGGATATCAAGCCTGAAGGGCTTAACCCAACTTGAAAATCAAAAGTCATAAAGTTCTCCAACACAGACATTTGCGATTTTGTTTTTTACAATTGGGGGACTACTTTTGTTTTTCTCACA
>CAZGPW010000141.1:0-9449 GCA_964527535.1 uncultured Bacteroidales bacterium | reverse complement strand
GAATATATGATCCTGAGGTCTTTTTGTTCGATCAGGATATGTAAAGTGGCTTCATTTGCGTTGGCATGTTGTACCGTATTGTTCAACAGTTCACATACAATTCTGTATCCTGCCAGTTCCGTTTTTTGGTCAAGGCGTTTTGTGCCCAGATTTTCCTGTAGCAGTATCTGTAAATTTTCATTTTCGTTGTATTTGGCAATGATGTGGTCAACAGCCCGGATTAATCCATAACTTTCCAGTATATGCGGGCTCATGAGGTTTGAAATTTGTTTCAGGCTTTCGATGGCCTCATCAATACCATTTTCAGATTTTTTAATGATCTGTTCTGTTTCATGTTTGTCTTTGTTAACGTGAACCGAACTCAGCATCATTTTCACACTTGAGAGTATCGGTCCCAGTCCATCATGCAGTGTGCGGGCAAAGGTGCGTTTGTTTTTTTCTTCGGTTTGGATAACAGCAGACAATACCCTGGCTTCATGTTGTTTCTTTAGTTTATCCAGTTCTGCCTGTGCTTCAAAAATACGGCGGATAAACATGGTGGCAATAAACACACACAGTGATATGACCACGCCTATCCAACTGCTTACCGGGGAGTGCTGAGGCAATTCCGGCAAGGTATAAACTTCAAACAATTCATAAATCCGCCGGAAAGCCATAAAAACAAAAGCAATGGAGATCAGTATCCATGACACATTGTACCGGGTTTTGCGAATCAGGCTGATGGCCATGATGGTAGCTCCAATTTGCAGTAACACCGAGATAATAAGTCCGATTTTAATCAGCATGGTTCAACAATTTTGCACAAAGATATAAAAAGCCTGTTAGTAGGGTTGTTTCTTGTTTAAAATATTGCAAAAACCATGATGAATTATGCTGTTTACTTATGGAGTCAAACGCAACCACAAAAGCTATGTGACACAATGAATGACAATCTTTTTGCCGGATAGCTTAGTTAGTGTCCGTCAATAATATAAGGAACTTTTTATTTTGAAAATCCCAAACCCAAAATCCAAATTTCAAAATAAATACCAACTTCTAAATCCCAATTTTTCAAACTAATTGCTATGTATGGGATTTTAGATTTTGGATTTATTTTGGATTTTGAACTACCGTCATCCGTCGGTACAGGTTTGAACTTTGTTTTTTTTTGTAAAAATCTGACTCTATTGACGGACACTAAATAGCTTGGTGGTTTAACACAAAATCCCATGTTAAATATTCATCACCATACTACCAATTTTTCAACTGAAACGGCTCCTGTATTTGATTCAAATTTGATGACATACAGCCCTTTTGATAACAGGCTGATGTTTATGGTTTGCTTGCTGTTGGCATGGTGGCGGGAACTGAGCATTTTCTTTCCCTGCAAGGTGTAAACAGACACAATGCCATCCGTTTTGGAGTCAAGGTTTATGTGGGTGGTGGCCGGGTTGGGATAGACCGTAAAATCTTTATCTGAATCCATTTTTTCATCATCAACACCGAAGATCACACCACCTTCATTAAAAACCGCTAAACCGCCACCCCAAGTTCCAATCCATTTATTTAGATTGTTGTCAATGGCGATTGATCGTATCCAATTAAAAGGCAAACCAGAATTATCTGTATTGTACACTGTCCAGTTAGTCCCATCAAATTTTGCTAATCCATTATCGGTTCCAATCCATTTATGTTGGTTATTGTCTATGGTGATTGAATATATCTTATTATCCGGCAAGTCAGAATTTGTGGTGTCATAAACTGTCCATACAGTATCATCAAAATGGGCTATACCTCCTGCCTCCGTACCAATCCATTTGTGCTGATTGCTGTCTATTGAAATTGCAATAACACGATTATCAGGTAATCCGGAATTTGTTGTATCATATACTGACCAGGCAGAACCATCAAATTTAGCTAATCCGCCAGTGTTTCCTGACCAGCTACCAGTACCAATCCATTTATTCTGCTCATTGTCTATGGTTATAGACCGTACCCTTTGATTTGGTAATCCGGAATTAATTGTGTCATAAACGGTCCAGTCACTTCCATTAAATTTTGCTAACCCGCCGCGATTAGTTCCAATCCATTTATTTTGATTATTGTCTATAGCAATAGAACTGACATAATTATCAGGTAATCCTGAATTATTCTTATCATACAATATCCAGTTAGCGCCATCAAATTTTGCTAATCCACAGTTATAAGTTCCAATCCATTTGTTATGGTTATTGTCAATAGCCAATGACCATACAAAATTAGTCGGCAATCCTGAATTAATTGTATCATAAGTTGACCAGTTGGAGTTATCAAATTTTGCTAAACCACTAACCCAGAAATGAATAGAGTCTCTTAATCCAATCCATTTATTCTGGTAATTATCTATAACAATTAACTCAATCTTATTACCAGGCAATGCGGAATTAGATGTATTAAACACTGTCCAATTTATTCCATCAAATTTTGCTAATCCACTGCTGGTTCCAAACCATATATTCTCATTATTGTCTATATGGATTATACCTACTTGATTACCAGGTAAATCAGAATTATCCGTGTCATATACTGTCCAGTTTGTACCATCAAATTTTGCTAATCCATTACTAGTACCAATCCATTTGTTTTGGTTATTGTCTATAGTAATAGACAGTACGCTATTATTTGGTAAATCTGAATTTTGGGTATTATAAATTGTCCAATCCGTATTATTAAATTTTGCTACACCGCCATCTTTGGTTCCAATCCATTTATTCCCGATATTGTCAAAGGCAATTGAGAATATCCAATTATTATTCAAGCTGGAATTGTCTGTGTTATACACTGTCCACTCAGTACCATCAAATTTTGCTAAACCTGCCATAGTTGCAATCCATTTATTTCCATTATTGTCTATGGCAATTGAATGAACAAAATTATCAGGGATCCCGGAATTGTCTTTGTTATACACTGTCCAGTCAGTCCCATCAAATTTTGTTAAACCGCCCCCAATAGTTCCAATCCACTTATTTTGATCATTGTCTATGGCGATTGATGTTACTTCATTATCAGGCAAGCTGGAATTATTGGTATTATACACAGTCCAGTCAGTACCATCAAATCTTGCTAACCCGTCATAAGTACCAATCCATTTATTTCCTTGGTCGTCTATGGCAATTGAAGATACAATATTAATGGGCAAGCCGGAATTGGCTTTATTAAAAAAACTGGTTTCTTCTGTGATTTGGTTAATTTTTACTAACCCACCATTGGTGCTGGCCCAAACATAGTCACCTTCAATGGCTATTGCTTTGACATACTCCCCATTTGTGTAATTTATCCATTCCGGATTTTGTGCATTTCCGCATACAGCGGAAAATAATAAGATGGCTAAAAATATAATAGTTTTTTTCATGTGCTTATATTTAATGGTTTAAAAGGCTAAGTTAATCAATAAAACAACAAATAAAACAAAATCATCACCACACCACCAATTTTTCAATTGAAACGGCTCCTTTATTTGATTTGAATTTAATGACATATAGTCCTTTTGATAACCGGCTGATGTTTATGGTTTGCTTGTTGTTGGCATGGTGGTGGGAGCTGAGCATTTTCTTTCCCTGCAAGGTTTTATTTGTAAAATTCATCCACGTTAATGATAATATTTTTTATATTTGTAATTATGGTAAATAAATTAATTTATAAATTTAAAACTGTTTTAATTATGAAAAAGCTAATATCTATTGCATTAATAATGTTAATATTTCCATTATTGACATTTTCACAATGGGATATAGAAATTGTAAATGATACCACAGGAAATAGTGAATGCGATATTACTACAGATAACAATGGTTATCCGCATATTAGTTACAGGGATGATTCTCATAACATGTATTACGCACACCGGGACGGTTCACAATGGCAAACAACACTAATAGAAACGAATAATAGTGTTTTTGGAACATCTATTGCCGTTGATGATACCGGGAATCCGCACATTTCATTTATTAAGTCATTTTGGTATGGAAATCAATTGTGGCATGCCTGGTGGAATGGCGATTACTGGCAGCAAGAGAGTGTTGATTCTATACCCTATGACGGAGATACAGGAGATTATAGTTCTATAAGCTTTGATAGTTATGGGAATCCTCACATTAGTTACACATTTCAAAATACAGTTACGGAGGTGTCTTTTATCAAATATGCTTATAAAGATGGTTCCGGATGGAATTTACAGTGCATTGATAGTATTACATCAACATTTACCAATCAATTTAAATACACCTCTTTGGAATTAGATAGTGATAATTATCCCCATATAAGTTACTATGATTATGACCAAAAAGACCTGAAATACGCCCGTTGGGATGGTTCAGAATGGCAAATTGAAATGATTGACAGTGTTGATAATGTGGGTAAATACGCTTCTCTCAGGCTGGATAATTTTGATTATCCACACATAGCTTACAAGGATCACACCAATGATGGTGTCAAATATGCAAATTGGGATGGCTCTGCCTGGCTGATTGAGACAGTTGAATCGGATATTGGATATGGAAATTATACATCACTTGTTCTTGATGCCAATAACCGTCCATGCATCAGTTCTGTTGAATATAGTGGTGAAGTGAGATTCGCATACCGCGATGGTACAGATTGGCAAACCGAGGTTGTAGAAGATATCGACTGTGGGTGGACAGCGCTTGATATTGATGATGACGGGTATTGTCACATTGTTTATTATAATGATGAATTTCAATCACTATCTGTCAGATATGCCAAAAGAAATCCCATTAGTGTGGGAAACCCTGAGCATCAAATGAATGGGAATAATATTAATATTTACCCAAATCCTTCTAAAGAAAATTTAATTATTGATAATAATTCGGATAATTCCCTGGAATATTCTGTGGAAATTTTTGACATTCAAGGCAGAAAAATAAAGAAGCATAATATTATAAAGCAAAAAACAAAAATGAATATATCCGGCTTACCGGATGGTTTTTATAATATCAATATTTTAGATAAAACGGGAAAAGTTATTAAGTCTGAAAAATTAGTAAAAAATTGAAAAAACCACAAAAAAAACGACAGGTTGATGTGGCTAAACAGCCATCGCAAATAGCGGGCATAGATGTTGTAAGAAATTCTAAACTAAACCTTTAATCCATTTTTTTTGATAATAATACATTTTAATTGAGTGTGTGAATATGTAATGATACCTTTGCAGCGTTCAATGATCAAAAAATGAAAGCCTATGGAGACAATGAAAAACGTATCTGATTATTTACAGAGATTGCAAGACAAAGATTTAAAAGTTGCAATTCTGCATTCAGGGGGGCCTGCTCCCGGTAGCAACAGGGTGCTTGCCGGTGCTGCAAAACAATTCCTGGATAAAAATATCCCGGTTGTAGGTTTTATCAACGGTTTTGAGTTTTTACAAAGTCTGAAAGCAGAAGATTTGGCAGAGGGAGAGCATTACGTGGAAATAGATAAGCATTTAATGTCACAGACTTTGGATTACAAGGCATTTTTTCTGAGCACATCAAGGGCAAACCCGGGCAAGAGCATTCGTAATCCGCAGGACCTTGAAGATGAAGAAAAAACAAAACGCATCCACAATATTTTGGAGAATTTTGAAAAAATGCGGATTGGAGCGCTCATCACAATTGGAGGGGATGATACCTTAAAAACAGCCAATTATATTTATAAAGTGGCGGGAAACAGATTAAACAATTCGGAAATGCTTTTTAATGGTGCCATTGTGCATGTGCCAAAAACCATTGACAACGATTATTCCGGCATAGCGTGGACTTTTGGATTTTTTACAGCGGCAGGTGCTGCCGGTGACATGGTGAGGGGGTTGTATGATGATGCCAAGGTAACCAACTGTTATCACATTGTGGAAATGATGGGCAGGAAATCGGGATGGTACACGGCAGCAGCCAGTATATACGGGAGAGGAACCAAAGCCGTTATCCCTGAAGACTATCAGGATAAGCCATTTTCGCTTGAAACCCTTACCCGTGAATTGGTTGACATTGTGGTTAAACGCGAAAAAGCAGGAAAAAACTACGGGGTATTTTGTGTGTCTGAAGGCATTGCAGAGTTGCTGAGCGATGAAGAGATAGCGAAAATTGAAACGGACAGGCATGGAAACCTGAGGCTTGCTGAGGCAAAAATCGGCGAAAAAGTGGCCAAATCGGTTCAGGCCTTATACGCTGAAAAAACAGGAGGGCGGAAAAAATTCAAATCCCAGATTGTGGGTTATGAAACGCGCCAAATCCCGCCCCTGCTTTACGATGTGTTGCTCACATCTCAATTGGGGGTAGGTGCATATCGCCTTATTAAGGAGGGAAAATCCGGACACATGGTTACCGTAAAAGATAACCTGGAAATTGACAGCATTCCTTTCAGCAACCTTATTAACCCGGATACCTTGCTGGTGAAAAACCGGCAAATAGACGTCACTGGTGATTTTTATAAATTATTGCGTTCGCTTGAAGAACAATTTGATGAGGATGATGAATGATGTTTCACTACGATAAAATACAAAAGAGGCTGTCCTGTAAGGCAGCCTCTTTTGTGTTGATCGCAAAGTGTTCTCTCAATTATTGATTGTACCTTTCTTCAATTTTATCCCAGTTGATCAAATCAAAGAAATTTTCAATGTAATCGGGGCGTTTGTTTTGCACATCCAAATAATAAGCGTGTTCCCAAACATCACAGGTAAGCAGGGGCGTGTGTCCTTCTGTCATGGGGTTCTCTGCGTTTTGCCCCTGGATGATATCCAGTTTACCATCTTTGGATTTAACAAGCCATGCCCAGCCTGAACCAAATAATGTAGCAGCCTTTTTTGAAAATTCATCTTTGAAATTGTCAAAACTTCCCCACTGCTGGTTGATGGCATCTGCAATATTTCCTGATGGAATGCCGCCACCGTTTGGAGATAAGCTTTCCCAGTAAAACTGGTGATTCCATGCCTGGGCGGCGTTGTTAAAAATGCCTCCTTCGGATTTTTTTACGATGTCTTCAATGCCCATGTTTTCGTACTCTGTGCCTTCAATCAGGCCGTTGAGTTTGTTTACATACGTCTGGTGATGTTTACCGTAGTGGAACTCAAGCGTTTGTTTTGATATTTTAGGTTCCAATGCGTCTTTTGAATAAGGTAAGTCTGGTAATGTAAAAGCCATAATATTTTTGTTTTGGTTCGCTTATTAAACAGGTAAATACAGATTTTGTTTTATAAAAATAGTGCTTTATCAAATCTATAATCAATTGTATCATCAATTGATTGACAGTTAATCTGGAACCTTGAAGTTAATTTCAACATATTCCCCGGAATTTATTAGTTTTGTAGAAAATAAAAGTGTTTTTCATGAAAAAAGGTATGTATGAAACGTTTAATGTTAACAGGTTTAGTTATTTCCTTTATTATTCGATTGTCTATCGGTGCACCGGTAAGTGAAAAACAAGCTGCACAGATCGGAGAAACTTTTCTCCATTACAAATCACAACAAAAATCCCAAAAGGTACAGGGAGTAATGAAGCTTGTTGATACAGGAGTGGAGTCAGCCTGGTATTTATACAGCTATGACAATGCCTGGGTGTTGTTGTCGGGAGACACTGACATGTATCCTGTGTTGGGATATTCACTGGAAGGTGGCCTTGAGGCAGAAGAAATCAATCCGGCTATGAGTTCGTATTTAACTGCGCGGGAAGTACAGGCGATAAGCATCAGGGATAAAAAATTGAAATCTGAAAAGAACCGTTTGGCCTGGGATAAGTTTTCTGAAGGGAATTTTTTTAAAAGTGATGAACGTGGAGTGGACCCCATGATTGAAACAAAATGGGGGCAGGGATGGCCATACAACGCTGCTTGTCCGGAACACCCAAACGGATCAGGTGGGCATGTTGTTGTTGGTTGTGTTGCTACGGCCATGGGGCAGCTTATGAAGTATTATGAATACCCTGAATCGGGACGATATACGCATACAATGTATTGGGGAGATGAGATTGAAATAGATTTAAGTTCTGTTGAATACGATTGGGATGTTATGGGCACAAGCATAAATTCCCAGTCTCAGGCAGCCATTTCTACATTGTTGTTTCACTGTGGGGTGGCGGTGGATATGAATTATGGTGCAGATGGTTCAAGCAGTACGATATCTGCATCAGAGTACGCACTCAAGTATCATTTTAAATATAAATCAGGCAGCGATTTTATAGAAAAGACTTATTATTCTGATGTTGACTGGAAAAACCTGCTGATTGAAGACCTCGAAAAAGCACATCCCATTTTGTACCGTGGCATAAATGATAATGGCAGCGGCCATGCTTTTGTTTGTGATGGATACCAGGATACATGTTATTTCCATTTCAACTGGGGGTGGAATGGATATAGCGATGGGTATTTTTACCTCGAAGGGATAGATTTTCATTGGAGTCAGGCTGCAGCCATCAATATTATGCCCTATTGGGGTGAGTATTGCAGCAGCATGGTGTATGACCAGAAATCCTGGACTTTTGATGATGGATCCGGACCGAATTATGCTTGGAACAACACCGATTGCACATGGCTCATTCAACCTGATTCCGCTGAAGCTGTGAAATTGACATTTTTACAGTTTGACACCGAAGAAAATGATGTGCTTAAAGTTTACGATGGGAATTCAACGGATGCTCCCCTGATTGGTACATATTCAGGCAGCAACATTCCACCTGAAATTATTTCTTCCGGCGATGCGTTGGCGCTTCACTTTATTACCGATGGTGATGTGCAATCCAGGGGATGGAAAGTGCAATATGAAAGCATTGTAACGGATAAACCGGATTTTGCTGCTGAAGCGTTCAATATTTATCCCAATCCGGCATCAAAACAATTGTTTATGTATATTCCGGGAAAGGAAGATGTGGAAGTGTCTGTGTTTTCAACAACCGGTGTAAATGTAATGAAAAAGATATTATTTCCGGGACCAAACGTTTTGGATGTAAGTCAGCTCTCAGAAGGATTGTATGTTGTTAAGATACAAGCAACATCACAACATTTTATGCGTAAAGTGGTGATAGAAAAATAATCATTGAATAATTGTAAAATTACATCAGGTTGTTGATGTTCTTTTGGGCAGCTAATACCAAGTTGCGTTCACTTCGACAGGCGCAGTACATCGCAACGGTGTAATAATAAATATTCTGATTCATGTTTTATAAAAACTTTGGCAGGAAAGCTGCTTATTTATAGATAGCTTTTTGTATTTTATTTGGGCGTGTCCCTTTTTGATTTCAACCTGAAAGCGTTGAAATCAAAAAGGGCCGGGCTATCCGCTTGTATCTGCAAGCGCTGACCGCTTGCAGGATACCGCTTCTATCCCTCACGCAAATTGACAATTCCTTTTTTTTGGTTCTACTGTTATTTTAATGGTAAAGATTTAGTGTACGATGGAAACTTAGGTTTTGCTGTAACCTGAGTAGAAAAAATAGTTGTTTGAACA
>CAZGPW010000140.1:0-10739 GCA_964527535.1 uncultured Bacteroidales bacterium | reverse complement strand
CGGGCATAAGCTGTTGTTTTTTAGAGTTATATTTCATTATTACTACTTCATTTTTGTGTCACCCCTTCGGGGTTGGTTTCTTTCTCACTGTTCTCGGTTTACAATAATGTCACCCCTTCGGGGTTGGTTTGATCTTGCTATGTCTTGTGTTACAATCATGTCACCCCTTCGGGGTTTGTTTCATTCTCTCTGTTCTTGGTTACAATCATGTCACCCCTTCGGGGTTGGTTTCATTCTCTCTGTTCTTGGTTACAATCATGTCACCCCTTCGGGGTTTGTTTCATTCTCTCTGTTCTTGGTTTTTACAATCATGTCACCCCTTCGGGGTTTGTTTCTTTCTCACTGTTCTCGGTTACAATAATGTCACCCCTTCGGGGTTTTGATGTTCTGTTTTGCTTTGTTTACAATCATCTTACCAGATTCGAATGCCTGCTTCGGCTGGGTTTGTTTAAAATAGTACAATACATTGCAGTGCATGTTTCCGGCATTATTATTTTTTTCACAGACAAAAACGGCTAACATTATAATATTACCGCGGTTATTTTGTACTAAGATACAACAATATTTCCGGATAAAAAAATAAAAATTGATCTTTTTGGGATTTTTAATTTTTGATGTTTATGCTATTCTTTATGCCAGTATGTGTTCGTACCGGTCTATCCTGCCTGTTGCAGATAGTAAAGGGCAGGCGGACGTCAGCAAAGTTATCAGACGTGGATGACAGACAAAGACATTACAAAGTATCAATAATAGAATCCCAACTTTTTGCAGTGTTTTGTGTCTTTCCCGTCATGCGTCGGGGTACAAGTGTGTGCTTCATGAGAAATTTTGTGCAAATTTTGAGGAAACGAGGGCAGAGGCAAAACTTGTTTTGCCTCTGCCGAGTGTAGCCAAAATTATGTAAATGTTGTTATTTAGCTTTTTAGACTTGGCTCATACATCCAAAATCATTCATATGTTTGTTTGTTATCAGTAGTTTTTGGAAAATTCGTAAACAACACCTACTTTTAAGGCCGGATTTTTGAAGAATATATTAAATGAGATTTCAATGAAAAAAGCGTTTGACCCTGAACAGAATTACAAGGAAACCAAACAGAAAATTGGTTATGTGGATAGAAAGCAGGCTTCACAGGAAGATTACGACCGGATTGGATTTATGTCCGGTTTGGAGGTGCATCAGCAATTGCTGACAAAGCGAAAGTTGTTTTGCCGTTGTCCTGCCGGCATTTATCATGCAGATGATGATTACGATGCTGAGATTGTCAGGCACATGAGGCCTACCCTGAGTGAGCTTGGAGAATATGACGGTACAGCCCTCATGGAATTTAAAACCAGGAAAAATATTTTTTACCGCATCAACAACGATAATGCATGTACATACGAAGTGGATGATACGCCTCCCTTTAAAATGGACGATGAAGCCCTCGAAATTTCCATCGAAATATCGCTGCTGTCCAAACTGAATATTGTGGGAGAAGTACACATCACACGTAAGCAATATCTTGATGGCAGTATTCCAACCGGTTTTCAGCGTACCGCCATCATTGGTGTTGAAGGTAAAATTCCGATATCCAATAAAGACATCCGGCTGATACAGTTGAGCCTTGAAGAGGATTCCTGCCGCGAAATTTCTGACATCGGCCACGACAGGGTGTATAAAACCGACAGGCTGGGAATGCCGCTCATTGAAACGGTGACTTATCCCGATTGTAAAAATCCGGATGAAGTGAAAGAAACATGTGACTACATTCGTTTTCTGAACCGAAGTACCGGCAAAGTCCGCACCGGTATTGGAGCCGGCAGGGAAGATGTCAATGTGAGTTGCCGTGGTGGTACACGCGTGGAAATAAAAGGCGTAGCACATACCAAATGGATCCCTGACCTGACCCATGTGGAATCTTTCAGGCAATGGGCTTTATTGCATATCAGGGAAGAATTGAAAAGGCGCATCAAAGATACCCGTAAATGGAAAATGCTATCGAAGCAACTGGATTATGATGACTATGACATCACTCACCCTGCGCTGAAAATAGCCAAAAAAGAAGGATATAAACTTATGGCTGTGAGGCTTGCCGGATTTAAAGGCATGTTGTCGCATTTTACACAACCCGGGAAAATGTTCGCCGATGAGATTTCTGACAGGTTGAAAGTTATTGCATGCATTGAAAAACCCAACATGGTACATTCCGAGATGTTTGAGCCTGCTTTCAGCGATGCTGATATGGACAAAATCGGGAAAATCACAGGCAGGGATGCAGATAAAGATGCGATCGTTATCTTTTGGGGCCCCGATGATGACATTGAAACGGCGCTTGAAACCATTGAAGAACGTTGCCAGATGGCTTTTGACGGGGTGCCGAATGAAACCCGTAAATCCTTTGAAAACGGTACCACCATGTTTGAACGTGTGTTGCCCGGCGCTGACAGGATGTATCCGGACACGGATTCTGCTCCCATCCCACTCGAGAGTGAGTACATTGAAAGTTTACGTCAAAACCTGCCTGTGGATATTTCCGACCGTATTGAGCAGTTCAGGAAATGGCATATTCCCGAAGATACTTACCATTATATTTTGAAAAGAAACCTGTCGGAACTGATTGAAAAAATTGTCAAAAAACTGGGTTATAAAGCTTCCTTTGTTGGAACTTTTATCGGGCACCATCTGAAATTTGTGGAAGGACATTATAAAAAAGCCGATGAGTTTGATTTTGATACCTTGTATGGGCTTTTTGACTTTTTAAAACAACATAAGCTTGAAAAAGAACTGGCATATAAAATGTTGCCGGTTGTCTATGAGCATCCGAAAATGGATTTTGATTCGGTGCTGTCTGTCATAAAATTCAAAAGACGCAGTGCCAAAGAAATCATGGCCAACGTACCGATGTTGGTCGAAAAATACAAAAAAGAAGGCCGCAAGCAAACCAAAGAAGCTGGAAAATGCTGGGTTGCCGGTCAGATAAAATACCTGGCTGTGGGGAACATGAAACTTACCACCATGGCAGAACAAATTGAAAAACAGTTTTAGTATATATAAAAGATTGCGTAATGAGTGAAGATTTTTTCCAGGGATACAGAGGGGAAGCACTGAAGCTTCTGAAAAAATACCAGGTAAGGGTATGGGGACATGCCAAAGTAAAGACAACACGAGGTAAGTTTGAAGGCACAGTGTTGCCGCGGTCAGAAAACGACGATGACAAGCACATTGTGATGAAGATTATCACGGGCTACAATATCGGTTTGGATGTTGACACTATCACTGATATGAAAGAAGCGGGCTATAAAAAAGCCAGTTATGGTATTCCTGAAAAGGAATTTCCATACACTGAAAATTTACCTCATGTGAAGTTGTTTGGCACAGGTGGTACCATTGCTTCACGCCTTGACTACAGAACCGGTGCTGTGATACCTGCTTTTTCACCGGGAGAGTTGTATGGTGCCGTGCCGGAGCTTGCTGATATCTGCAACCTGGATACCGAAAAGGTATTTGCCGTGTTTTCTGAAAACATGGGGCCAAAACAATACGTGGCTCTTGCTAAAGCCATTGGTGAGGAAATTGAAAACGGCATTGACGGCATTGTCATCGGACATGGAACAGATACATTGCACCATACCGGAGCAGCTTTAACATTTATGTGTCAGAATTTGCCCGTGCCGGTAGTGCTTGTTGGGTCCCAGCGTAGCTCCGACCGCCCCTCCTCTGATGCAGCCCTTAACCTGATGCACGCCATGAAAGCCGCCGGAGAATCCGATATCGCCGAAGTGCTGGTGTGTATGTTTGGCCCTACTTCGGATGAATATGGCCTGCTGCACAAAGGCACACGGGTGCGAAAAATGCACTCATCCTACCGGTCAACTTTCCGTACCATTGGTGATACGCCTGTAGCAATGATAAGCCGTAAAGAAATCACCCCGATTAAAAAGAAATACAACAAACGAAGTGATGATAAAAAAGTGGTTATCAAGCCTTATTTCAAGGATACCGTGACCATGTTGTATTATTATCCGGGCATGAAACCGGATACATTGGATATGCTGGTAGATGCAGGATACAAAGGCGTTATCATTGTGGGAACCGGGCTCGGTCATGTTAACAAAGAGTTGTATCCCGCCATTGAGCGTGCACACGCCAAAGGGGTTCACATATTTATGACATTGCAGACCATCTGGGGATATGTACACATGTTTGTGTATGATACCGGTCGTGATATGATGGCCAAAGGTGTTGTTCCTCTTGGCAATATGCTGCCGGAGGTGGCTTATATTAAACTTGGCTGGGTACTCGGTCAGACAGATGACCCTGAGAAAGTGCAAGAAATGATGTTGACGCCTATAAATGATGACATCACCATGCGGGAACCTTATAACGGTTACCTTGTTTATCAGGGTGGTGTCCCCGAAGTGGAAGAGTTTATCCGTAAAGTACATAAATAATTGTTGTTTTCACCCGGTTTTATGCACGACTCTCACAAACAGCCGAACATGAAAATATCAGGCTTTACGATGGTGAAAAATGCCACCAAATTGTATTATCCCATCAGGCAAAGCATTGAATCCATTCTGCCTATTGTGGATGAATTTGTGGTGGCCCTGGGTGATTGCGATGAAGGCGATAACACCGAAGAGGAGATACGTTCAATCGGCTCGGATAAAGTGAAAATCATACATACCGTGTGGGACATTGAGAAGTATCCTAAAGGCACTGAAAATGCGCATCAGACTGACATTGCCAAATCTAATTGTACCGGGGACTGGCTTTTTTACCTCCAGGCGGATGAGGTGGTGCATGAAAAATATCTGCCGGTGATTAAAAAACGTTGTGAGGAACTGTTGCACGACAAAGAGGTGGAAGGGCTGGTATTTGATTACGTGCATTTCTGGGGCGATTATAAGCATCATCAGACATCGCACGTGTGGTACCCTCGCGAAATACGCATCATCCGCAATGACCCGGAAATACACTCGTGGGAATCGGCACAGTCGTTCAGGAGAATCCCCGGTTTCGACGGGAAAAATTACAGGCAACAGGAGGGCACATACCGGTTGAAATGCGCCCTGGCACATGCAAAAATTTATCATTACGGATGGGTAAGGCCACCTAAGCTTATGCAATCCAAGAAAAAATCCCTTGCTACCATACATCACGGGAAATCGCAGGTGCAGGAAAAATACAAACAGCGGGCTAAGTCGTTTGATTACGGGCCCCTCGGGCGAACAACGACATTTAAAGGCACGCATCCAAAAGTCATGATGGATTGGATAAACAAGTTTGACTGGGCTGATCAACTCAATTACTCTGCAAAAGACATCAACCCGCAACGGGAAAAGAACAAACACGACAGGATGAAATACCGTGTTGTGAGTTTTATTGAAAAACACCTGCTGGGAGGCAAACGGCTGGGGCAGTTTAAAAATTATATTCTTCTGAAACGCAAGTAATGTGGATGTTCTGGTTCAAAAATTCTGGAAAGATTTCAGGTTTGAACCACAATAGGCACATAGTTCACATAGGATTCCACATAGATTTAAGCATTGGGGAGGCCTGTAAAAAAGTTTTTTGGTCCACCTTCAATGAAAACGGCTTTGGGGTTGTTGTCGTTTTCTGATTCATATAAGTTTATTTATAAATAAATACGGGGATTGGTCGGAAATTGTCAGACGATGATTATGTTTTCTATGTGTCGTGTGGTTCAAAAATTCTGGAAAGATTTCAGGTTTGAACCACAATAGGCACATAGTTCACATAGGATTCCACATAGGTTTAAGGATTGGGGAGGCCTGTAAAGAACTCATTCACCAAGGTTTTTTGTCCTTCTTTAAAAACATTCACACAATGAAAATTAATCAAAACACCTTTGGGCTTTTCTAACATTTGCATATATGAAAGCAATACAGCATCATGGATTGGCAACAAACCTTCCTGTGCTTTTAATTCAACACAAAGGAGATCTTCTACCAAAACATCCAATCTTAATTCCGAATTTAAATCCATCCCTTTGTAATTAAGCGGAACCCAAATTTGGTTTTGACAGGATAATCCCTGTAATTTTAGTTCTTTTATAAAACATTTCTCATATACACTTTCAAGTAAACCAGGACCAAGGTGTTTATGTACTTCAATAGCACATCCTATCACTTTGTAGGTTAATTCATTCAAATGTTTTTTTGTTATTTCCATAAGAAGTTACTTTAGATGTATTGTAAATATAATTTAAATATTTTGTTTGAGAACAATTATGTTTTTCTATGTGACCTAATGTGAACTACTGTGGTTCAAAAATTCTGGAAACATTTCAGGTTGGAACCACAATAGGCACATAGTTCACATAGGATTCCACATAGATTTAAGCATTGGGGAGGTCTGTAAAAAAGTTTTTGGTCTATCTTCAATGAAAAACGGCTACGGGGTTGTTGTCGTTTTTTGACTCATATAATTTTTTTCATAAATAAATACGGGGGTTGTCGGAAATTGTCAGACGATGATTATGTTTTCTATGTGTCGTGTGGTTCAAAAATTCTGGAAACAATTCAGGTTTGAACCACAACAGGTACATAGTTCACATAGGATTCCACATAGATTTAAGCATTGGGGAGGTCTGTAAAGAACTCATTCACCAAGGTTTTTTATACACACAATTTGAAGGGATTTAGCAATGAAGTGAAAAAATAAGACTCAATTTTTTTTTTATATTATTTCCAGTTATATTTGTTCTTTAAATTAAAATGAATTTATTGTAAAACTAAAAACAAGTAATTATGATTAAAAACAAAAATTTAGTATTATGGGTATTGTCAATTGCCATTATGACGTTTTTATTTGCCGGTTGTTCAGGTGGCTCTGATAATGAGGCGGAAGAAAATGATAATAAAGAAGAAGTGAAAACTGAAAAAGAAGCCGATTCTAAAGAAGAAAAATCCGGTGAGGAACAGGAAGAGTCTGAAACAACAGTTAGTTTGGAGGATCGAAATTATAAAGTTGAAGAGTTTAATAATCTCTACAATGAAAATAAAGACGGATTGAAAGGACAAACTGTTACTATTGAAGGTTTTTACATGAATTACAATAAGCAGAAAGATGCAAATTCAGATGATGAGGAATACGAATACAATATGACCTTGTATACAGACGATTCATTTGATCATGATGCAGCTCAGGTTTTCTTTAATATGAAGGAAAACAATAAAGAACAGTTCAAAGGAATTAAGCAAAAAGATAAAATCACGGTAAAAGGAAAAATTACCGGTGAGGAGTTCTTTGATGCACCGCGTTTAGAAGAGGGGGTTATTGTTAAGTAAAATGTGAATTTAACTATACAGACCGCTTTTCCTTAATTTGGTTCAGCGGTTTTTTTTTGAATGGACATTTAAAAAGTAGTTAAAAATCAAATAACTCAATAAATTAAATGCCGGATTGAGCAACTATTGATTTGGCTTTACATCGATTAAATAAAGCTTATTTGTTTGGTCAGCAGAAGCATTCAATTCTTTAAACTTTATTTCCTTACAAGGCCTGAGTGGTTAATCCAATACTGGAATTCAGCCATTATAAATCCCAACAATTCTTCCCTGCATTTCAAACTCACTTGCTGAAATTATCTCATCATCAATAAATGTACCGGATTCAATATTTTCATCGGTGGATACTAATATTTCATTATAAACTTCAACAGAGTTATATTCACTGCGGCAAACAATGGCCTTCCCTTCATGTCCATCTTCAATGAAAACGGCTTTCCATGTGCCAGGTATGACCATTTCCCACTTCACCATGATAATTTTTATTAAAGCTGGTGATCAATCCACAAAAAAATGGTATGTTTGACGTATAAACAGCACTCCTGATGCGAACGGCGTTGACAAAAATTGCGGTTTTGTGTTTTGCTTTTCTGATGAGCAACGGGGCTGGGTATGCCCAGGGCTGGTCTTTTGAAGAAATAGCGCATTTTGATGCAGAGGCTGCCTTTTTTGGTTCGCCACTGGTAACGGAAAAAACAGTAGTGATAGGCAATCATGATAAGCATGTGTATTTTTTCAGCCACGATGGAGAATTGTTGAATGCATATAAAACCGGGGGGTGGATACACGCTACACCGTCTCGACTTAAGAACGGCCAAATAGCGATAGGCAGCTACGACCGCTTTTTGTATTTTTTCACACCGGATGGTAAGTTTCTTGATAAGCTCCGTATTGGCGGCCGCATTTTTACCAACATCGTGGAAAACATTGATGAAAAGTTGATTTTCGGCTGCAACAACAGCCTGGTGTCTTTGGATTTTGACACGAAAGAGTTCATCAAGATAAACACATGGAATTTGCTACATGGCAGCATAGAGTTGTTGAGCAACGGCGAGCTGGCCATCGGCTCCAACGCCGGTAAAATGTTTTTCATCAGCTCAATTGGTGATATAGTGAGGCAATATACAGTGGATGGCTGGATAGTCCATTCAAAGCCGGTGGAATTGAGTACCGGGTATCTTGTGTTTGGTTCTTACGATAAACACCTGCATTTCACCAAACTCAACGGCGTGCCCGTGGGAAAAATAAACCTTGGCGGTAAAATTCATGGCACACCCATCGAAAATCCCGATGGTAACATTGTTGTCGGCAGTTTTGACGGCAGCTTGTATTTTATTTCTCCCCGAGGTAAAGTTATTCACCGCTTTGATACCGGAAATAAAATTGTGGCTTCCCCGGTTTCCATGACCGGTGGTAATGTGTTGGTGGCTTCTTATGATGATCACCTGTACCTGGTTTCACCGGAAGGGCAGGAGCTGGCCCGTTACGATACCGGCGGCAATGTGTTTTCATCCCCTAAAAAAATCAACGACTCCACGGTGGTGGTGGCCAACACAAAAGGCAAAATCAGCTTTTTGAGGCTTACCAAACGGGAAGATACGGTGGAGGTTGATTGAGGGAGCTGATGAGAATGGAAGGTTGTTACGATGAGATGATTAAGGGTTCAAGCATTCGATTACCAACTTTTGTTATGGCTTTCAGTGTCGTAAATTTTCAGCAGAGATTTGGAATTTTCATCATTGAATATTGGAAATTATTTGTAATTTGGTGCTTGAATATTGGAATTTATCCGTCTCCTCTCTCCATCGCCGCACATGTTTTGCGATTTCATGCGTTTGCCCTGACGGCATAAACAAAGATTTTTTTTCATATCAAAATAGTTTAATAATTTTAAGCAAAATATTCAGGTTTCATGTGCAATGACATAGCATCACATAAAAGCGTATGCAGAAAATATTAAAAATACTGAACCACAGGGACTTTGTGCTGTCTCTTGCCATAGTGGCAGGCATGATTTTGGGTGACCGGACAGAGTTTTTGGCGGATATATCATTGTATGTTTTAATGCTGGCCATGATCAGCTCCACCATTTCATTTTCATTTAAATCATGGAAAAAACCAGCCGATGTGTTAAAACCGGCAGGCAACGCATTTTTGCTCAGCTACGGGGTTTTTGGGATAGTTACACTGGGTATTTCGTGGATGTTGTTTCATAATAATGCAGGCATGGAAGCATTGTGGATTGGCTTTGTGTTGCTTGTTGCGGCACCGCCGGGGCCTGCTGTACTTCCTTTTTCGTCTATGCTCAATGGAGATCGTAATTATGCTACCGCCGGACTTTTTGGTTTGTATATTCTGGCCATGTTTGTGACGCCTGCGATTCTGTTTGTTTTTATCGGTACATCAATGATATCGCCCCTGATGATATTCTTAATCATGGCACAACTCATAATCATACCATTAATTGCAAGCCGTTTTCTCCGGCATCCAAAAGTATTGCCGCATGCGAAAAAAATAAGCGGCACATTCACAAAATGGATGCTTTTCCTTGTCGTGACACCCATTATCGGCATGAACAAGGACATTCTCATACAGGAACCCCGGATTTTGGTTTACGCGGCACTTGTATTGGTCCTTTCAGTATTTTTACTGGGATGGGTGTATAATTTAATCATGATAAAAGCGCGGGCAAAAAAAGGTTTTATAATCAGCAGTACATTTATGATGGTAATTAAAAGCTCGGTATTTTCGGCGGTGGTGGCGTTCCGCTTTTTCGAAGATGAACCGGTTGTTGCCATGCCGGCTGCAGTGATGAGTGTTTGTATTGTACTTTTTGCTGTATTGTATTCACAATTTGTGAAATATAAATTTAAGGGATATGAATGATAACCTGGTGGTTTTGGTTTCCAAAAGCTTGATTTACGAATACAGGTATTTTTTTGACTGTTGACAATTGCTCATTTTCTGCGCCATGGTGTCCATTTCCTTCACAACACCACTTTCCCTTTCCAAATAGCCACAAATACCTGCAGGTGGATTTTTATATCACCTTTTATTCACTGCTAAAATATAGCAACGAAAATGGATAAGATGGTGCGGGGTGGAGTAAAATGGAAAAAATCAGGAAAATATGCTTTCGGTGTTTTTTGGATGGGAAGCTATGTAGTGCTTGTCTTACATGTAACTTTTCCAGTTACTTTTTGTTTAGCGTGATTATTTCTACTGGGGACTATAAAGTCGAATATTTATCATAATTGAATAATTAGAACTGAATATATCGAAGTCGATAAGCTTTCTTCCGACTCCCGACTTTGGGCTTCCAACTTTCTGAATATACCCTGAATTGTTAGTATCTTATCAATAATATTCGTGTAATTTTTGGCAGAATATTATTTTTGAATATCGAATATTGAACAAGGAATAATGAATTTCGAAGTACACCATAT
>CAZGPW010000139.1:0-4612 GCA_964527535.1 uncultured Bacteroidales bacterium | reverse complement strand
TATAATGTCTATTGGCTCTCGGCATTTCTATTGAAATCTAAAAACGTCCATTTTGTTATCAAACATGCCCGTTTAGGCCCTTATAAGGGGCCATTGTTAGAGAATTATGTAATCACTTCAAATAGTTGCCGTGGTCCGACCCGGAACCAGACACCTTTGCCCTCCTTGGAAGTGCTTGGATGTGCCGCCCAACTAACATCAGTATAACCGGCTTTTATCGCAGAGTACAGGGAGCATAGCGACCGAAGCGGCGCGATAAAAGTCCGCGTTTATGCATTTGTTGGGGATGAAATCAATGGCTTATTCTCAATACTATTCAGATATTGAAAAAATCGTTTATAAAAATTTAAAATCAACAAAACTGCGATAAACAATAATGGTACTGTTCCAACTGCAATTATCCTGGGCATGTGTTCTAACCATTGTAACTCGCTTGAAATCAAAAAATTAATCAGTACTATAGAATGTAGTATCAGAAAAACCGATGTCCCACTAATAACTGATACCAAAGCTCCATTTAACTTTTTTCTCTCTTCTCCACTAATGGACTTTTTGAAAGCAATGAAAAAATGCAAATGAATAATTGAACTGATTAACGGTACTAAGGCGTCGTACCAAGGGCTATATAAAAAGAATGGTAAACGATAGTCTATATTGAATGCGAGAATAAAATTTTTTAAATATATCAATGAAATTGATACACTAGCTGCTATCACTCCAATACATGCATTTTTAAAATTTTGTTTTTTAGTTGATGCATACTCAAAGAAAAAAAGTAGCCAGAACAGCACTTGAAAAAAGATAAAAAATGTATTAAAAATAATAGTCGTTTTGACAACAAAAGCGTATTTGAAGATCTCAGTGAAAAGAGTACCAAAAATCCTGATTGAAAATGACAATAAGATTCCAATAGCCACAATTAGTGTTGCTTTTTTAAGTGACATGATAGACCTCCAAGTTTGAGTCCTGCTTTTTTTACTTACTGTTTTATCAACTTCCACGACACCAATTGAAGCCGGTCTTTAAACAAATGTTAGGCGTCCAAGTGTTCGCCCAGCGAAAAACGATGCCTAATCCAAATCGGTAATCTTGAAAAGAATGCTGCTGCAATGATCGCGGTAATTCCCCAAAATAAATAAAAATACCGGTAAGGATAATAGATCGCAAACGCCAGAAAATTAACTGATATATGAAAAAGGATGGCAGGAATTACACTGCCCTGAGCTTTGCCAACAAAAACAGCCATGGGAATGGTCCAACAGATGAGTAAGTAGATGAAAAGAAGCACCGAATGGCCGAATTGGGAGGATCCCGGCATGAAAAACAGAGGCAGGTGCCAAAGAGCCCAGAATAAACCTGTGGCAATGCTACCTTTGAACAAGCCAAAACTCTCTTGAAACCGCGGCAGTGCAAACCCTCTCCAGCCGATTTCTTCACCAAGTCCGATATATACCAATAAGAAGACCATGATTCCGATTGGCATGGATGGTGAGAACCAATTCTTGGCAATTTTCAAATCGTTAATCCAGACTGCTGCCGTTCCGCATGCGAACGCTACCAGTAGAGGTGTCAGTGTTGCGAATAGATACCATTTTAGACTGAACCTCCAATTTAAAGAATGAATGAATAGTTGAATTAGAGCGCTTTTCCCATGATATAACAGCGTCACAAAGCTTGCCGCAAACAGGGATGCAGGAACCCCTAAAAGGACAAGAAGTCCACCTGGTTCCCGAATGTCATAGGAAAACGGTATGTTAAATAGCTTTCCGATTCCAAACAAGATCCACAAATACGCGTAGGAAATAACAACAAATAGAAAAAGTTGAGATCTTCTGGATTCTATGTTCATGATTCATTGTCATTAACTGTGGTGTAAGTTTTTTACAGATAATTGTTTGCCCAACGTTTACGCTAACAAGCTGGCGGTGCCATCCTTAAAAGAATATTAAAAGTACTGACTCTGCAAATCACAAACGATTGATTTGGCAAGATAGTAGCCAGTCTTAGTTAAGCGTTTTGTTCGGTGAAGTCTTTCACCGATGCAATATATTTTTGATTCCACCATTTCACAGCTTTTACATGATCTTTATGAGTTAACCATGCTAAATTATTATCCGCCGCTGGATCACCACCAAAAACTAAAGGCTTAATGTACCATTTTATTTTTCCTTTATAATCGTCATCTGCCTCTAAGGTTAATTGTTGGAAATTAAATGGTTCAATGTATCTTTCCAGTAAAGGTATGGTTGGAACACTGAATATTTCACCACTTGTGTTTTTAATTAAAAAATCATCCCATCCTATTAAGCCGATAAGTTCATAACCGGGAATAAATTCAGTTATTGAATATTCCTTTTTTTATTCTGAATCTCATCACCCTCGTATAGGATGAAATAGTTATTTTTGTACCATCCTTCTTTCATATTCTTTTACACCGAACGTGTTTCTCACCGGCTGGTGTGAAGCGTAGCGGAACACCAGGCGGGTGCAGAAAATTGTTCGGCATTATCTCATTTTTTAAATTTAGATTTTTCCCAGCAAGCCATCATCGAGTAGCTGTTGGAAATGCTCTTTGAGCGTCTGCTCAATAGGGGTATACGACATGCCTAGGTCTTTCTTGCTGTATGAGTTGTCGAATTTGATCTGGATACCGGCATTTCTGCTCACGTATTTCCGGGTGAAACCTCGCATCGGGGCTATTAGCCAAAAAAGGAATTTCGGAACTTGCTTTCGAGGGAAAGGATAGTCATCCCCGAAATGTTTGCGCAAAATATCTGCAAGGTCTAGAAGCGTTGCTTCTCCACTTACGATAATGTGTCTCCCACTTGCTTCTGGTATGTAGCCTGCCTTGATGTGGGCAGCTGCCACATCGCGTACATCAGCAATACCATTCCACAATTCTGGAACACCGGTCTTGTAAGTTCCATCGCCTATTTGAATCATGGTGCCGATACTCATTGAGTCCTTTCTCTTAGAAAGGGATGGTCCGAGAATCCAACCGGGGTTAATTGTCACCAGGTCCCATTGGTCCTGTTCTTTGGCGATGGCCCACGCTTCCTTCTCTGCAATCGTCTTTGAGTATGGATATGGCTGGTGTTCAGCGCTGCTCGTTATGTTCCATTCTTTTTCCGTGAATATACCCTCCGGACTAAATGATATGTCAGCATTATCACCATAAATCGCCACGACGCTGCTGGTGAGTACAACACGCTTCACCGTTGGATTTCTTTTTGCCGATTTTAGGACATTCTTTGTCCCTTCCTTGGCTGGCAGAATCAATTCTGTTTCCGGATTCTTTATTCCTGTTATGAAGAAGGGGGATGCTGTGTGAATCACTAGCTCGCAGTCCCGCATCGGTTCGTCGAAACTGCCAGTATCCAAAAGATCCGATTTGAACAGCTTCAATTTGCCGGCCGATGCTTTGGCCAGGGCGGTAAGATGATCGACTTTTTTAGAATTCGTGGGGTCTCGCACAGTTGCATTAACATTAATTCCATCTTCCAATAGCATCTTAATTATCCAAGAAGCCACATAGCCGCTTCCCCCTGTAACCAATACCGGGTTGGATTTATCGATTTCGCGCATAACACCCTCCTTCCTTATCTTGGTTCTGTACTGTCGAACGCTTTGAATCACGGGCAGAAATGGGCGCGTCCGCGCGCCCATTTCTGCCCGTGAATTCAGTTGTTGGCATTCTCGTCTCTCTTCTTTATGGCATCCACGGCCCCTTTCGGCAGTTTGCCGTAGAGTTC
Source organism: uncultured Bacteroidales bacterium (assembly GCA_964527535.1). Lineage (GTDB taxonomy): Bacteria > Bacteroidota > Bacteroidia > Bacteroidales > ML635J-15 > JAQIBY01. The sequence continues at coordinate 860 of CAZGPW010000139.1, read as the reverse complement.
CTGAACTGCCTTCGGTTGTGATATTTGGTTTTCGACGATAAGGTTGACCAATTGAAAAAGCAGGGTGACGGTCTTCGGATCTTCCTGCAACTGCATCTCGCCTGGATGCACTGCATTGTTGCCAGTAACACGCACGATGTCGAGAGCCTGTTGAATTTGGATGGGAAGGCCCTTCTTCACCAGATTGCCGATATCACCATTTATGTTGTTCCCGGATTCCCCCAAGTGTTTGCAGAGTTTCTGGATCGAGAGACGCAGCAGGGCGGCAGCACCGCGTACCGAGATTGCGCAGATGCCGCGGGCCTCAGCGTAGTCCTTCTGTATGTCCGCAGGCATGTCGGGGTTGGGAAGCGGGGCGGCAGAAACGTCTTGTGGCCAGATCATCTGCTGATTTGCATCGAACCAGACAGTGGGCTTCTGGCAATGACTGCAAAACGCGTAGCGAACCCCGGATGCCTCGTTATGTCCCTGAATTTTAAGGACATGCCAAGAGAAATTGGAGTAGACGTCGCAGAACGGGCACGTGAACGCCTTCTGGTTGAACGCTGGAGCGGTGTATTTGTCGTGTGCCATTTCCTTATCTCCTCATCTGATGCCAACAAGTTATTGTGTGGTTCTGTATATCCTCCAAGTTTTTTATAGGTTGACAGTGCTATCAAAGTCAAGTATTAATTTTCTAACTGGATAACATTATTACTTTTATATTATCAGGATTTGATATTATGCTGAAAGTTCCTCCGGCAGTAATGCAAAAATTTGATTGGCTGTTGGTCAACAGTGATATACCGCCCGGAGAATATCCGGCCTGCCGCAAATGGTTACGATTTTATCTGGATTTTTGTAAAAAATACCAGCATGGC
>CAZGPW010000138.1:0-29302 GCA_964527535.1 uncultured Bacteroidales bacterium | reverse complement strand
TGATTTCATTTTCACCCAAAATGCATCGGAGAAGCTGAAATTGCATTTGTTTCCATTGGCACTACAGGCATCGGTAACCCGTTTTATCCCGGTGCCGGCTTTTTCCATAAAATCGGTTCTGGCCAGCAAATCAACAAGCAATCGATTTCTGGCTTCACTTCGTTTGCCAAATTCGTTTTCGGGAAAAAGCAGCTCTCCTTTGTTGTTGATTACGATACTGCTTTTAAGCTTTTCAATGGCAATGGTGTCACCGAGATAGTAGTCGAAGTGGATAATGGCATTTACTATGGCCTCACGATAAGCTTCAATGGGATATTCAGGGAATTCATCTCTGGCGAGGGCTTTAATTTCAAGCCTCACCGGAATGCGTTCTTTCAGATAGGCAACTGCGTATTCAATGTTTCCGATGATGCCTCTGTCCACTTCTTTTTTATCAAGGATATCAACGCGTTTGTCATCATTGAAATGAATGCACCGGATTTTAGAACTGATGATGTATTTATACGGTTGTTTTGCAAAATACAACACACCGGCATTTGTTAATCCTTCGCTGGTAAGTACCCGGAGGTTTTTTAACATTTCATCCCTGGACATGTTGTTTGAAATATGCGCCCGTTTCAGGTAATATTCAAATTTATCATTGTCAAAATCACGCCAGTCAAAATCAGCACAAATTTGTTCATCGAAACGGATTTTTCCGGACTTAACAGCTAAGTTGAGTATTTCATCCCGTTTCATCTTTTGTGAATTGGCACCCATACGCATGTAAAAGCCCGATGCACATGAATATGGTTTGTTGATGCCTTCTTTTACCTTAACGGCCAACACATTGTCAATTTGAAACATGTCAATTGCAATCTGGGGATCACAATTTCTGGCAACATCCTGGAGCTGAGATTTCAGCTTGTTGGTGATGTTTATTCCTTTTATTGTACCCTTATCCGTGATGCCCAGATAAATAACACCACCGGATGCATTGGCAAAAGCAACCATTTCTCTGGGTAAGGTTTTGTCAACGGAGGCTTTGAACTCTATAAACTGGCCTTCACCCAATTCTATGTCTTGTTTGACATTGTATGTGTGTTTATTGGTGTTCACCGATTCAAAATTGTGGTTTTCCTAATCTATAGTACAGTAATGTGTGTTACGGTTTGTTTCGTTCGTTGTCGAATTATTGGTTGTCTTGCGACGGATAGGTGGAACACTGATGACACTGATCTGGCGGATTTGCACTGATCCGGAATTCGATAAATCGCATGCCTGCGGTGCTCCGTCTCACCCTCTCTATCTTCACTTCGAAATTCGACATTCATCACTCCATCGTGCCATCATTCCATCGTGCCATCGTGCTGTCGTGCCATCTCTCTATCTCTCAATCTCTCCATCACTCCATCTCTCTATCTCACAATCACTCACTCTCTCTATCTCACAGTCAATCCCTCAATCTCTCTGTCTCAAAAAAACACAGCTTCGCCACTGCAAGTCACATGCAAAAGTGCTTACAACCAGAAATTCAGGAACATACAGCGGTGTGTCTATGACACTTGCTTTTCCTTTTTCGGTGCGATTTTTTCCACCTGGGAGGCCGGTATGTTAATCACAAAACTGGCACGTATTGCATCCAATTCCATTACCAGCCTGAATCGCCCTTTTATTTCTGTTAAACAGCCTGTAAGGCCTTTAAATTTACCTCTTTTCACCCTGACGTAATCGCCCTGATAAAAATCCTTAACGGACACCTGATGTACATTGTTTCCGCTCCATTCGCGGGCAATGATTTTCAGGTTATTGATTTCTTGTTCGTGTACAATGCCGGGTTGTCCAAACTCTTTTAATACACCTGTTACCAGGGGCATTGAATAAATTTCATTCAAATATTTTACATTTACCTTAACAAAGACAATCCCGTTCAGCAAAGGCAATTCGACATTTTTCTTTCTGTCGCTCCACTGCCGCACGGTTGAATATAAAGGTAAAAAGGATTCAACGCCTTGATTTTGTAGAAAAGCATGCAATTTTTTTTCACACCTGTGGCGGGTATAGACGACCATCCAGTGTTTTTTTAATTGCTTCGTTTTTATGGTTTTTATGCCATGATTTTCCATAACACACGTGTTCAAACACGTACTCAAAACGCATTTATATTACAGACCAAAAGTAAGTATTTTATGGTAAAATTAAATAAAAAATACAGGCATTGTGGATTCATGGTGTAACCTTCATAAGATCAGCCATCGTGGTTAATTTGACATGCGGTGAAAGCTTTGACAATATCATAAAAAAGACCAGTTTTCATTTCCGCAGCCCGCCGGCGCCGGCTACCCTGCCAGCCAGAATGTCCTGAATTTTGCACTGCAAACAGAGTGACAGGAGAAACTCCTGTTTTGCAGTACACCTCTAATCCGCATTTTTTGCGGGTTTGAGGTGTGGCAAAATCGGGCATTGAGACTGGCAGGTAATAGGCATAGGCGGAGACCATGCCGATCCAGGGCGCACACTATCCCGCTGCCCAAAAAAATATACATCAATAAAATAATGGGTACTAATCAGCAGGCTTCATTAAGGATATACCACAGATTGCACGGATGAATTAAATTTGGTATGATTTGTTACAAAAAATGTCAGGATGCTGTATTTACCCTTCCGGCATCGTACAGCTTTTTGAATTGTTTCAACAATCTAAGCCATGTGCCGGTTTCGACATCTATAGCCCATGAGCCGGGAAAGATTTTTTCCATCCGCACCAAGGTGAGAAAAGCTTTGCGTAAAAAGCAAATATCTGCCTCCCTTAAATCACAGGGACGGCTTAGGGTACGGTTTAATTCCCGCATCCACCCCGAAAAAGCTTCACAACGGAATTCCTCATCTTCGGGATGATCGGTGATGGAATGGATCAGATGATCGTAATTTTCCACCATGTTTGAATCATGCAGTTGCTGAATAAAATCATTGAACTGTTTAGTGTATTCAAAACAATGATCATCCACATAAGTGATGTAATCTTCGTCCTTGATGTCAGTGAAATAATTGATGTAATCAAGCAATTTCTCAGGCTGCTTAATCACGTGTGTGTTATTATGTTGATTTTGCTTTTGCACAATCTTATGAGTATTTTAGGTTACAACAAAAGAATCTGCAAAAAGTTTGTTTGAAAAGGGATTTCTTTGGGGTTATATGTGCTCAAAAATCAATTTGTTTATTCTTTTCAGCCAACGATCATCTGTTTCATCAAAACTGCTGTATTTATCACTGTCCACATCCAGCACACCGACAATTTTATCGTTTTTGTTTCTGAGCGGAACCACAATTTCTGATTTTGACCGTGTATCACAGGCTATGTGGCCCGGGAATTGATTAACGTCTTCCACGATGATGGTTTTCTCTTCTGTAATTCCTGCCCTGCACACGCCTTTATCAGGTGCTAATTTTAAACATGCCACAGGGCCCTGGTAGGGACCTACCAGCAGATCTCCCTTTTCATCCAAAAGGTAATATCCAGTCCAGAAAAACTGGTTGAATTTATGATGCAAAACAGCCGTAATGGTTGCCATGCGGGAAACAGGGTTTGAAACCGGTTGTGTTAATTCATGGAGTTGTTGATAAATCCTTTCGTATCGTTGTGATTTTATTGACATAGGCTCTACTTTTGGATTTCATACAAATATAAGGGAAATATACCATCTGAACAATTTTGCCTGAGTTCTTCAGAGTGCACATACATGGGTAAAACCGCATTGCGACTAAACCGGTAATCAGGGATATGGGCAGGATCCTACTATTTCCGGCTATGTTGTTATTTTCTGAAACCACAACGTGATCAGGCCGGTAATGATAAACAAACCAAGCGGCATGTAAAACCCGAGAAACGGGATAAACAGCAGGGGAATGATGAGGTTGCCGAAAAGCCCTCCAATGAGGTCGTTTACATAAAGGCCAACACCTGATCCGGTGCCCGAACGTTCGGAAGCTGCCGAATTAAATGCAAAGGTGGTGCCTGTGTATGCCCCTGCCAGGAACATGCCAATAAACGCAATGATACGGACCCTGAATAAAAACATAGCCACCAGCAAGGCAATGACAATAAGCAAGATCACAAAAGGCCCTGATCTTGTTATTGACCGCGGGTTTATCATGAGGCCGGCAACGAGGCCAACCATAAACAAGGCTACCAGCATACCGATAAGCAAATATATGTTACCAAAATGCAATTGATACAAATAAATAAACATCATCTGCGCTGCTATCCCTGTGAAGCCTGCATGAAAAACAATACCTCCATATGGTTCTCTGCGTATGTAAAGGGAAAATAATAATCCCGTTATGATTACGGTGATGATCTGCCACATCAGCAAGTTATCGTATATTTTACCGGCTGTGTGCATAACGGAAGAAGCGGTGTTGACAGAATACCCTTCCACCATGGTCAATAGCCCTGCCAGGTATATCACAGGTTTATTGAAAGACAACCGGTGATCGTAGTTTTTCATCGCATCCACACCGATTTGCTTTGCATTACTCAAGCGTGTGCCAACATTGAACTGATTAAAGTACATAGGTGTTACTCCATGTTTTTGCAGGTTGTTTTCCAGGTTGCTGAATGAGGTGATCAGTTTGCTTTCAGAGCCAAGCAGTATTGTGTAATTGTCAAGCGCAAAAATGCCTGCATAATTAAAAACACTGTCCATGCAGCTATATACGCTGCCTTTAAGCACACGGTTCACGCGGCCTGCATAAGCAGACTCACTGCTGAACATAAGGCTAAGCACTCCCTCCTGTTTTAACCCTTGTTTCATGATTCTTACATTCATTGGGAAGTACAACAGTGCGTTTTCCATCAACGATGGTTTTTGTTCACTGAAATAAATCAGATCGTATGATTTTTTGTTGTTGAGCAGATGGTTTTGCATGGAAACATGCACAATGTTGATTTTGTCTTGCCGGAACATCTCTTTTACGTGATCGGGAAAACCTTTGCGCAACTCTTCAAAATACACCGGATCACTGATCAGGAGAGTGGCCGTGTATTTTTGGCTAGAACTAAGGGCATCCAGTAAAGGCAATGTGTTATCTCCGGCAATCAAAATGTCAGGGCTTATGTTCTGTACCTGTGATAAGGCAGGAAAAAATGCTTCTTCAGCGGCAGCCGGTGGTTTAGCCGTGTTTACAGGTGATCCCTGAAACAAGCGCATTTTTTCGCCGTGTTGTTTCGATACCAAAACATCCATTTGACCGGAGGGCGTCTGAATGGTGGTTTCATAATGATACGACGGAAACAAGGTTTCCCAGGTGTGTTTTTGAATACAGGGGTAAAGCACCAGCAACACAGGTAGAAGCACCGTCAGCAGGATGTGTTTTATGTTAGGTTTGTAGCACAGCAACAGGATAAACAAGGTAAGCAGCACAGCAGCCATGAGGTAAAAATCGGAGAAAACATACACCACAAAGCTAGAGGCAGCACCGGCAAGAAAAAAAGCGGCTGCTTCTATCTTGTATAGACGAAGTACCGGTTGTGAACCTTTTTTAAACGTCACAAATTGTGAAAACAACCATCCATTGTAGAAACTGGGAACAAAAATACACAATGCAGTCAGAATGATGCCGGTGACAAGTGATTCGGTGGTTTTTACCGACAGAAGCAGAGGCCTGATAAAATGCAACCCGTAATAAAACACCATAACAATCACGCCGTAAGCATAGATAGCAGCCCCTATATTTTTAGCTGAAGTATTTTGATGTTTTCCGTAATAAACACCAAGGCCATTTCCTGCCAGCCAGAAAAAGAGAAATATGCTGATGACATACTCTGATTCTTCAAAAAGAAGCAGGGTTTGTCGCATAAAGATCACCTGTGTTAGCAAGGCAATGAAGCTAATGAGAAAAAACAGCGCATTCAGGTTCCTGTTTTTGGTAATCCTGTTTATTTCCATATGCCATTGATTGGTTTTTCGCAATATTCACAATTGCCTTCGGGGGTAACGTGAAAAGAGTTGATCAAATAGCCGCTGCGGTCAATGATCTTTTTGCCGCAATGCGGACAGAATGTGTCTTCTGCATCAGTGTTTCGTACATTACCAAGATACACATGTTTTAATCCTGTTTCCTGTGCGGTTTTCCGGGCAAATTGCAAAGTTTCAACGCCGGTGGCAGGTTTTGATTTCATCTTGTAATGCGGGAAGAACCTTAAAAAATGTACGGGGGTGTCATCCCCTGTGTTGTTAATTACCCAGTTGGCAAAATCTTTAAAGTCTGCTTTGGTATCGTTTTCGCCAGGTATCACAAGGTAACTGATTTCCAGCCACATCCCTTCTTCGTGCATCACTTTGATGGCCTCAAGCACCGGATCAAGTTCTCCTGTATTGAACTCCCTGTAAAATTCATTATCCGGCCCTTTGATGTCAACGGTTGCTGCATCCATATATTTTGCCAGTTCCCGCATGGGTTCTTTATTGATATAGCCTGCAGTGACCATGGTGTTTTTTATGCCGTTTTTTTGTGCGAGTTTTGCTGTTTCCAGCATGTATTCATAAAATATTATCGGGTCATTGTAGGTGTATGAAATGATTTCTGCTCCGTTTTTTTTCGCTAGACGCACCAAATCTGCAGGAGGTATCACCCTGATATCTTCCATTTCGAAGGGTGACAACTGGCTGATTTGCCAGTTTTGGCAATTCCTGCATTTTAAATTACAGCCTGCAGTTGCAATCGAAAGTGTTTTTTCTTTGGGGTGAAAATGAAAAAAGGGCTTTTTTTCGATGGGGTCAATGTGCATCGTAATGGGACGTGCATAAACAAGCGACCGTAGTTTGCCTTCTACATTGGCACGTACCCTGCAATCCCCAACTTCACCTTCTTCAAGAAAACATTTGTGCGGACACAGGCGGCAAACAACCTCACCGGAATTTCCCATTTTATCATAGTACATGGCTTCCCTCATGGATAAATTGTGTTCTTCCACCATCTCCCGTGTGATGCCTTTTTTAGGTGCAGGAGATAGAGAGGCTTCTGATTTGCTGCTACCAGTTGGTGGTTGTTGAACCTTGTTGTTCTCAGAGATTCTGTCAGGGAATAAAAGAAACCCCAGTATAATTCCAATGATTATAAGGAAACCCCCTGTTATGATTGCATATTTATTCTTCATGATTATTTAAAATTTCAGATTCAGTAAATACAATGGCTTCGTATGTAAATAAGTCCGCATTTTTCCAGCCTTCAGCGCCAATGCCGGCCTTATACTGTGAACAATGGCTGATGAACTCTTCTTTTGTCCAATCCCGGCCTTCAGCTACCTGTGGAAGGTATGTGCCGCTGTTCCTGCCTTTTTTTATGTAAATCCCGTGTTTGCCCAATTCAAATTCATCAATCGATTCAATGGGTTTCAAAGGCGTTAAGATAGATATTTCTATGTCGATATCATCAAGTTCCTCATAAGTTACCGCGGAAAAGCGATTGTCATAAAGTGCTGCCGACACGGCCATTTGCTGTACGGTGTTTACCAGCGGATCATTGCTTTTGAAATTCCCGATGCAACCGCGCAGCTTGTCATTTTTATTCAATGTGACAAAACAGCCGAGTTTCTTTTGCAGCACGGAAGGAAATGTGTCAGCGTTGATTTCCGGCAACATATCGTTTTTCAATCGCTCTTCAAGGGTATAACGTGCAAGTTCAAGCAAGGTTTTCTTCTCATTGTGGTTTAAATTGTACCCTCCGGTATCGTTTGTGGGGTTGCTGTGGTTGCCACTGTTATTGGTTTCTGTGATTTGCATAGCCCAGTAACCAACAACCCTGTTTTTATCACCGTATTGGCTTTGTGATGAATTTTTATACTCCAGCAGCTCCACTGCATGTCCTTTGGATTCAACAAGGTGAAGCATGACCATCATGGGGCTATAACCACAAAGGCTGGTTTGCAGGTTTTTTATGCCTGAACCTGCATTTTTACTCACCTGATTATAGAGGTTATCAGCGTTTCCTGTGGTTATTGCTTCGGCGGTGAGGCTGTCCACATCGCGAGCCTCCTCGTGCGGGGGGTAGTGGGAGAAGTCTGTACTGATAACAAACAGGTTCTCTTTTGTGTAATACCGTTCCAGCGCATCTGCAATGTTGTTTAATTGCGACCGGTCGTTTGTGTTTATTAAAATGGGAACAATCTTAAAATCGTTTTCCAGATGGTATTGTAAAAATGGTAGCTGTACTTCAATGCTGTGTTCCTGTATATGTGCTTCTTTCTTGTATGAAAACAACGATGACTCAGTCAGTTTTTTTGCAATTTCCGTGTTTACATCCACGTTGCCTAATGGTGTCTGGTATGCATCCCCGGTAAAAACAGAGGCATTTTCAACACGAACTCGATGTGCCGGTGCCAGAATAAAAACATTTTGGATGTTTCTGTTTTTGTCAATTTGCTGATAAGCCGTAGCCGCTACAGAACCAGAGAAAACATAGCCCGCATGGGGTACAACAAGTCCCCTTACAGTCCCCTTTTTGTGGGGATAATCCTTATTGAAAAATGCTTTGATCTGCTTTGTCAGTTCCGTTTTATCGACAGGATAAAATTTATCCGCAAATTGGGCTTTACGAATGTTTACATCTTCAGAGGTTGTCTGTGCCTGACACCCTGCCAGAATGAGCATGATTGGGGCAATGCACAATATTTTACAGTATTTCATAGTTTTACGTTGATTTATAAACACAGAAAACATAAACAAATTTAGTGTATTTTCTACTGTTTCACAAAATATTATAACACCATGCGAATGGACGGATATTCGCCTGATTTTGCTTTATTCACACAGGTTTTGTAAATTTACAAACCATTATACCGTGCATTGATATATACACATACCACGAGGTTTTTGTTTGCTCATCATTCGATCAATATGTTTTATGAATAAAACAAGCAGTAAGTCGGAAAAAGACAAGAGAGATTACAATGCAGCCGGCATCGCCGCCGGTTTTGTAAACAGTACAGATCAGCATATTTTTCTCACAGGCAGGGCAGGGACAGGAAAAACCACTTTCCTGAAGCGCATCGTCAACGATACGCATAAAAATGCGGTTGTTGCTGCACCTACAGGCATTGCGGCTATCAATGCCGGGGGTGTTACGTTGCACAGTTTATTTCAATTGCCACTGGGGATTTTTATTCCTTCCAACCGTGAGATTAATCCGGGGGAACTGGATGTTGAAATAAATACCCCTTCTACTGTCATGAAACACCAGCGATTGAGTAAACCAAAGCGTCAGTTGTTGCAACAAATGGAGTTGCTGATCATTGATGAAGTAAGCATGCTCAGGGCTGATATGGCTGATGCCATTGATATGGTATTGCGCACCGTTCGCCGCCGCAGAAACATCCCTTTTGGCGGCGTTCAACTCTTGTTGATAGGCGATATGCAACAGCTTCCTCCCGTTGTGAAACACCGCGACTGGGATTACCTCAGCCCCTATTACAAAAGCATGTACTTCTTTGATGCCAGGGTCTTTGAAAAAAACAAACCGGTCTATATTGAACTGGAAAAGATTTACAGGCAACACGATGCTAAATTTATTGCTTTGTTAAATAAGGTGCGGGATAACCTGCTTAACAGCGATGATATCAAACTTCTCAATAAATATCATAACCATGATCTGACTGAAGAACAACGTGACGGTGCTGTGTATCTGACAACACATAACCGGCAGGCCGATGAGCTGAACACCAAAAAACTGAATCAACTTTCCGGTAAAATGTGGCGGTACGATGCTGAAGTGGAAGGTGATTTTCCCGAACGCAATTATCCCGTTGAGGCGCAACTTAAACTTAAAAAAGGCGCTCAGATCATGTTCGTAAAGAATGATTATTCCGGGGAGCAGCGTTATTTCAATGGTAAAATCGGTAAAATTGCATCCTTATGCATGGATGAAATTGTGGTTGAATTTCCTGATGGCAGCGATTCTGTAATGCTTGAGCCTTATACATGGGAAAACAAACGGTATAAACTCGACAAATCATCCCAGGAAATTGAAGAAAAAATCATCGGAAGTTTTGAACAATATCCAATCAGGCTGGCTTGGGCTATTACCATACACAAAAGTCAGGGATTGACGTTTGAGAAAGCCATCATTGATTTGTCAAGAACCTTTGCTCCCGGGCAGGCTTACGTTGCCCTTTCACGGTTAACAAGCCTTGATGGGCTGATCCTGGCGAAACCCATGCCTGACCACAGTTTAAAAGCCGATAAAGCATTGTCAGATTTTGTCAGGCAAACCCATGAAAAAGAAAACCTGAAGGAAACCTTGAAGCATAAGGCCTTTGACTATACGCAACGGTTTTTACTGAATGTTTTCGATTTTGGAAACATCATTTACCAATTGAATCAACACCTTAGAACCTATGATAAGAAAGAAGAACGCTCCAAAAAACAAAAGCATAAAGGCCTGGTTGAAAAAACATTGAATGAAGTGAAACAAATTCAGGTAACAGCCATGCGTTTTCAGAATCAGGTAAAGAAACTGACATATCATCGCCGAAAGGATGATCTGGTTTTTTTGGAAAAAAGGATCAGGGCGGCTAAAGGGTATTTTTATCCCATGTTAGAAAAACATTGTCATGTTTATCATCAGATACAGGAGGATATGGAAGATGTAAAGGGAACAAAACAGTTCAGAAATGAGCTTAAAGACATTGAAGGTTTGTTTTTTGGCAAGATGAAAAGCATGATTAAAGCCGGGATTATGCTGGATGCCCTCATTGATGGCATAGAACCGGATGTAAAGAAAATAAAGGCAGATCAAAACAGGTTGTACACTGAGTATAACATGTCAAAAATCAGAAAAGAAACACCAAAGAAAGAAAAGAAAAGCAAAACCAGGAATGCAAAAAACCAGTCGCCCAGTGCAGAGGTAAGTTTAAATTTGTATAAAGACAATAAAACCCCGGAGGAGATCGCATCAGAACGTGGTTTGGCATTGTCCACAGTAGAAGGGCATCTCAGTCAGTGTGTCAGTAAAGGGCTGCTTCCGGCCACGGAGTTTGTCAGTAAAACCTGTATTGATGAGGTGGTTAAAGCGTATCACGATACAGGAAGTCCAAAGCTGTCAGATATCCGACAAAAACTGGACAACAAGTATTCGTATTCTGAGATGCGGTTTGCCCTGTCAGGTTATTTTGCCGGCCTTAAAAAGGAATAATAGCAACATAAACCAAGTGGTAAACATTAGTAAAATCACGCCTTCGAATTTTTTTTGCAAAACTTTTTATTTTTAATGCACTGATCACCAATATCCGGTTTTAGCGGTTATTAGGTTTTTTTTAATGATTTCGGGAAACAAATACAAAATTCGGACGTAATAAAATACAAAAGCAATTTGTTTAATCAAAAAACTTAACGCTATGAAAACACAATATAACATATTTACGGTATTTTTGTGTGTACTTATGGTGTTTAATACCTTAACCAGCGCACAAGAAGTGGAATCATTTTCAAAAGAGATTCGGGTTAAAAAAACCATTACAGGTACTGATACCATCGTGGAGTACGATACGATCATAAAAGAAGATCATTTTAATGAAGAGGAATTCAAGGCTTTTTGGGACCAAATGGAGAAAGACATTGCATCTTCAATGGAACCTTTCCAGGATGTAGAGCGATTTGAAGATGAATGGCGCAAGTCAATGATGTACCTTGACAGCATTAATGAACAAATGAATTTTGATTTTGATATGGATATGGGTATAGATCCACCGGCTTACATGTTTTATTTTAACCATGGGAAAGATTCCATCCGTCAAAGCTGGAATTTTTATGACTGGAAAGATTTTGAACATCAAATGCAAAAGCATTTTAGCCGTATGGCAAATGATATAAACAGGCTTTTGGATATACCAGATGATTATGTGAAAAACATTCATGGTCAGCGCAGCGAAAAAATAAAGATAGAAAAAACAAGTGAAGACCGCTTTATGATCAGGTTGCTTGAACCCATGGAATTGGAATTTATAAAAGTGTATGATGTTGCCGGGAATACGGTATTTTACAAGTATTATTGCACCGGGGAAAAAATTGAGGAAGTGCCACTGGATTTGAGTATGGAGGATGCGGGGATCTATTTTCTGAAGATAAAAACTGAGAAAGACACCTATCTAAAACGATTGGTTGTGTCATAAAAATCAAAACAACCCGCATGCAGTTGTAGCATACGGGTTGTTTATCAGTGTTGATGTTAAATTATATGATTATTCAACATTAGCCTGAGCAGCAGACAGCCTGGCAATGGGGACGCGAAAAGGTGAACATGAAACGTAATCCATGCCAGCCCTGTGACAGAATTTCACAGAAGACGGTTCACCACCATGTTCTCCACATATACCAATTTTAAGTTCAGGTTTTGTTTCCCTGCCCTTTTTAATGCCCATTTCCACGAGTTGACCAACGCCTTCCTGATCCAGTACCTGGAAAGGATCGTGTTTCAATATGCCTTTCTCAATGTATATGGGCAAAAATTTGCCGGCGTCATCACGGCTGTAGCCAAATGTCATTTGTGTCAGGTCGTTTGTCCCAAAAGAGAAAAATTCTGCAGACTGAGCAATTTCATCGGCGGTAAGTGCTGCCCTGGGAATTTCTATCATGGTGCCGACAAGGTGATCAATTTTATCTTTTCTTTCCTGAAATACATTATCAATGGTTTCCCTGACAATATTTTCCTGCATTTTCATCTCCTGCAGGTTCCCTGTAAGCGGAACCATAATTTCAGGGATGGCTTTGATGCCTTTTTTCTTCAGGTTCAGAGCTGCTTCAATGATAGCCCGGGTTTGCATTTCAGTAATTTCGGGGTAAGTATTACCAAGGCGGCATCCACGATGACCAAGCATGGGATTTGTTTCACTGAGTTCTTCCACTTTTGCTTTGACCTCCTCTGCTGAAATTCCCATTTCTTTGGCCATTTCTTCCTGATTTTTTTCATCGTGAGGAACAAATTCATGAAGTGGCGGGTCCAGCAGGCGTATGGTTACAGGCAGGTCTTGCATGGCTTCGAAAATGCCTTCAAAATCTTCGCGCTGATAAGGCAGTATTTTGTGCAGTGCTTTGCGGCGTCCTTCTTCATCGCTTGCAAGGATCATTTCACGAACTGCTTTTATGCGGCCACCTTCAAAAAACATGTGTTCTGTACGGCACAGGCCAATTCCCTGTGCACCAAAATCGCGGGCTGCTTTTGCGTCAGCTGGTGTGTCAGCATTGGTACGCACATGCATTTTAGTGTATTTATCAGCCAAATCCATCAGCTTCCCAAAATTACCGCTGAGTTCGGGTTTTTTGGTTGGTATTTTTCCGTCATACACATCACCGGTAGTGCCATTAAGTGAAATCCAGTCACCTTCTTTGTAAGTTTTATCCTCGATGGTAAGTGTACGTTTTTTGTAATTGATTTTTATGCTCCCTGCACCTGAAATACAGCATTTTCCCATACCACGGGCAACCACCGCTGCATGAGAAGTCATGCCTCCCCGTGCTGTCAGAATACCACGTGCTATATGCATACCTTCAAGGTCTTCGGGAGAAGTTTCGATGCGAACAAGAAGTGAGGTCTCGTATTTATCAGCCTCATCAGCGAAAAATACGATTTGTCCTGTAGCTGCACCTGGCGATGCAGGTAGACCTTTTGTTATCACATCTGCTTTTTTAAGCTCCTCCTTATCAAAGACCGGATGCAGTAATTCATCAAGGCGGTTAGGTTCAACGCGTGTAAGGGCTAATTTTTCATCAATCATGCCTTCTTTGAGCATATCTATGGAAATTTTTACCATGGCAGCACCTGTGCGTTTTCCACTACGGGTTTGCAACAGCCAGAGTTTTCCTTCCTGGATGGTAAATTCCAGGTCCTGCATATCCTTGTAGTGTTTTTCCAGTTTTTCCTGGATGTCATACAACTCTTTATACAGTTTGGGCATGGTTTCTTCGAGTGAGGGGAATTTAGTTCTTCTTTCCTCTTCGGAAACGTCTGCAAATTCGGCCCAGCGTTTTGAGCCTTCTTTCGTGATCTGCTGCGGGGTTCTGGTACCGGCCACTACATCTTCACCCTGCGCATTGATGAGGTATTCACCGTTAAAAATGTTTTCACCGGTAGCTGCATCCCTTGTAAATGCAACGCCTGTGGCAGATTTTTTACCCATGTTACCAAAGACCATGGCTTGAACACTGACTGCTGTTCCCCATTCGTGGGGTATTTTATTCATGTTGCGGTAATAGATTGCCCTTTTGTTGTTCCAACTGTCAAATACTGCCATTACAGAACCCCAGAGCTGGTCCCATGGGTCGGTTGGAAAATCTTTTCCGGTGTTGTCTTTTACGGCTTTTTTAAATTTCGCAACCAGTTCCTTTAAATCATCAACCTCAAGTTCTGTATCCAATTCAACGCCTTTTTGTTCTTTTACGGCTTCAATGATTTCTTCAAATGGATCATTTTCTTCTTTTGAAGATGGTTTCAACCCCATCACCACATCACCGTACATTTGAATGAAACGACGGTATGAATCCCAGGCAAAACGCGGGTTGTTTGTCTTTTTTATCAAGCCTTTCACTGCATCTTCATTCAACCCCAGGTTAAGGACAGTATCCATCATTCCCGGCATTGAAGCCCTGGCACCGGAGCGAACAGATATCAACAAGGGATTTTCATTGCTGCCAAATTCTGTACCTGTAATATTTTCTATGCCATGAATGGCTTTTTGAACCTCTTCCTTCAGCAATGCCACGGTTTTTTCATATCCGATTTTGTTGTATTCTATGCAGACATCTGTAGTGATGGTAAAACCAGGAGGAACCGGCACCCCAACAAGGCTCATTTCAGCAAGGTTGGCACCTTTTCCTCCGAGGAGGTTTTTCATATCGCTTCGGCCTTCTGCCTGTTTGTTCCCAAATGTGTAAACACGCTTTTTGTTTGTCATTGTTTTAAAACTTTTATGTGTTTGTAATAAATTAGTTACTGTAACAATACTTTCTTTCAGAAAGGAATGTCAAAAATAATAAAAATTGTTTTTAGAAGAGAAAATAATTGCAAAAAATGAAAAGGACTGGATTCCAGCCAATATCCCAATATCATAAATCAATAAACTGTTTGTAATGTTCGTAACGCTTAAATATATAATCAACGTAAAGATAAGGTTCCAGTCCACGTACATAGCCGTATTTAACGGCCGGATGATTGTAATGCTTTGGGTTAGAGAGCTTCAGAATCATTTCTTCGACGTTATCGTCCCAGAGGTTTTTGCTGTAGCCTTTGTACACAGCCAGTTCCATGGCATCCTGTACATGACCAAAACCGCAATTGTATGATGCCATGGCAAATTTGATGCGTTGCACGCTGTCCTGTATATAATCAAAACGATGGTACAACTGATCAAGGTATTTGGTTCCTCCCCGCAGGCTTGCCTCTGCATTGTATGGATTGCTGACTCCCAGCTCTCTGGCCGTGGCAGGCATTATTTGCATAAGCCCCTGAGCACCCGCCCAGGATCTTGCTTTTGGATCAAACTGCGATTCCTGATAAATCTGTGAAGTCAGAAGGCGCCAATCCCAGCCAATATTTTCAGCGTAAGTCTTGATCATATCGTCGTAGCGACTTATTTTTTCATTGTTCAGGCTGTAAAATTCGCTCTCAATCCGGCGACGGAAGGAGCGGCGATTTTTAAAATATTTGTTGTAAATGACGTAATAATCCACTTCATCTTTCATAGAGGAAAGCCAATCGTTACATGCTATAAGCAAGCTGTCAGATTCCGAAGGCACCACCCAGCTAATGCGCTGGGAAAAACTGACCGGCACTTCAATGTTGAGAATGGGATAATAGGAGGTCATGATGGAAGCAATGTTGTTGTCCGCTACGGTGTATTTGATTTCACCATTGGCAACCATCTGAATAATCTCGTCGGTGGACAAATCACCCGGCAGCGTATCTATGTAGATGATGCCGCCGATTTCTTTTGAAAGATTTTCAATGCGTTTATAATAGGATGAGTTTTTTCGTATGGATATTGTATCGCCGATGAGTTCAATGGCATCGTGGATTAAAGATTTTTCTATTTTGCTCCAGTGCATGTTACGCCAGTTATCGGGTTTTTTTTGCACCAGCACCTGATGCGTAAGGTAAAGGTAATCCGTAAAATCAACTTTGGCTTTTCTATCTGTAGTAATGGTCATGCCGTGAGCAAGGATATCGGCTTTACCACTGCGGATTTGCGGTAGCAGGCTGTCTATGTTATTGGATATTTTGATCTCCAGATCCACATCCAGATGATCAGCAAAACGTTGAAGCAGCTCATACTCAAACCCCATTGGCTGACCACGGTACAAAAAATAACTGGTATTGCTGTAGGATGTAAGGGCTGTTATCTTTCCATCCTTTTTGATATCCTCCAAATCCCGCGGATTACGGGTTTGCTGGTTTGCTTTTTCTCCTTCTTCAGATTGTTGAGGTTTATTGTCACAACTGCTAAGCATCATGCCAGTACACAACGCAACAGAGACAAGTATCAGGATTTTTATTATTTGTTTTTGCATAACAACATCGATTAATGTGGCCAATAAGATACAAAAAATTCTGTAAACTGCTGAAACGAACACAAAAAAACTGTCATCAGGAATAAAAATTATCATTTTTGGTAACCTTTTTGCAATGGTTTCGTAATAGTAATAGGACCAAATGCTAATTTTATGTTGAAAAAAGCAACCAAATTATTATTGACGATCATGGCAGCCCTTTGTTTTACCGGGCTCTATGCACAAACCGTTATTTTTTCCGAAGATTTTGAAACCTCACCGGTAACAAGCATCATCAATAATGATGACTCTGCGCTTGGCGAAGGTGAGTCGCCGTGTGGATACGCTACACGAGGGAATGCATCGGATTATAACTCATCAAATGTGGATATGAATGCAGCAGAAAATGGGGGATATTATTTAGGCGTAAATCCTGAATCACCCTGTGGAGGTTTTTATGATGCCATCGTTAAAACGTCCTCTCCGCTGGATTTTACTGACATGGACTCCTTGCGATTTTCCTTCCGGTATTATAAAACTTCTACAATGAACACATTGGGCTGGGGTGATGTTGTTTTGAGTTTCGAATTTAACAATGGAAGCGAAACATTTTCTATCTATGATGGTATGTTAGTGCAGGATACATGGACGATCTATGATACGGTATTGCCCGCAAGCATGCTAGATGAACCCAGCGTTGACCTTTTGTTTTCACTTGGTGGCGGTGAAGCGGTGGCTATTGATGATATTGAAATACGGGGATGGGACCTAAGTAAAATTAACACCAACAAAACAGATAGCAACATCAGTTTTTTCCCCAACCCCGCAAAAGACCATGTTACAATACATGCCTCCCACGATGCTGAATTTAGCCTGATGAACGCTCTCGGAAAACAGGTATTGGAACAAAAGCTTTCAAAAGGCGAAAATACGGTTTCGTTAAACCAGCTTCCGGCAGGCATATACTACATCCGCGTATGGGAACGCCCTGGTGATATAAAAACCCACAAGTTGCTGATACGGTAAGGCCTTACACACACATGGTATGACAATATAAAATACAGGAGAAAGGAGCAAACATGGTAATAATAATAGCCGTTTACATGATTTTCTTCCGTTCAGGAGCGAGGTTTTTCACCCACTGATTCACCACATATTCATTTTTCTTTATCCATGCGCGGGCTCCCTTTATGGGATCCTTATGCACTTGTATTTCATACACAAGTGCATTGAGTTGTTTTTCTGACATTTGCATGCGTTCAAAAAAACGCACCGCCACGGGATGTTCCTCAGTGATGCCTTTGTGCCCAATGGTATATATTTTTTCATTCTCCCCAAATATTTTGTTTTCATCTTCAAGAAAACGAAGCTCATACCTTGCAAATATCCAGTGGGGTTCCCATCCGGTAACAACAATGTTTTCACGCCGTTTTATGGCGTTTTCAAGGCGGATGGTCATTTCCGACTCACTCAGATTGAGCAATGTGGCCGGGGAATTGATTTTTTCCAACGCTTTGCGTGCTTTAATCATCACCCCGGCACCTTCATCAATCCCGGCAATATCACCATCCCAGTTTTTTAGATCTTCCAGGTATTGCAACTGACTGTACTCAGGGACAACAAATCCGGTTTTTGCGTGGGGAAACGAAATTCCCAGTTTTTCAATATTGTCTGCATGTTTGGTGTAGTAGCGTTTTTGTGTTTCCGGCAGCCATGCATCGGCAAACACATCAGCCTTGCCAGCCGCTACTTCAGCGTATGCATTTTCAACATCGGTAAGCTTTAGCGTAACATCGTAGCCAAGCTCATCTTCCAGCAACACGTAAGCCAAATGTGCCAGGGCAATGCTTTCTGACCAGTCGGTATATACAATATTGAGTTCCCGTACCTGGTCTTCGTCTGTGGTGTTGCTGAAATCACACGACGTTAGCAACAAGCCGGAAATAGTCATTAATGACATGCTGATGTACAAGGTAGTTTTCATAATGCATCTTTTTTAGTCAAACAGTTTGTTTAAAAACCCGAGGCTTTTTTTGCGGTCTTTAACCACCAGCACGGGGATGTTTTTATCTGAACCGGCCAGTTTTTCCGATGTGCTGTCAGGAATGATATCTGACAAGCCGGATTTCATGCCTGATCCGGTAACGATAAGGTCAGCTCCCATTCCCAGGCTGTGGTTATAAATAACATGCGCTTCATCGTAATTTTTATCCAATGCACTTGTGAATTCGTAATCATCCGGATTGAGTTTCATGCGTTTCATGAATTTTCGGTATTCTTTACGGTTAATTCTATCCAGGTGATTCAAAATTTCCTTTTCATTCTTGCGGGTGTGCTGCGGAAAATAATGCAATGGCAGCTTTGAGACATAGAAAAAGGATAATTTTGCTTTGGTAAGCTCCTGCAGCCTTAGTGCCATCTTTACCGCCATTTCACTGAATTTGCTAAAATCAAGCCTCACCAACATGTGTTTAATGTCATGGGGTGTTGTTTCGCTAACAAGCAATACCGAAGAAGGTGAAAGGCTTATTACCTTTTGTATGGTACTTCCTCTGCCCTGGTAACCCAGTTTCTTTCCCATCAGGGTAAGGTCAATGTTGTTTTTTTTACTGTATTGGACGATGGTTTCCACCGTATGTCCTTCCCTGACAACTACCCTCGTATCCAGTGCATCATCGTGATTGAAATGTGCATCCACCGTTTCGGTGATCTCTTCCTTTATAATGTCAGTGAGCGGCTTTTCTGCTACCGGCAAGCTTTTTGTCAGCTCTTCCGGTATTTCATACGATTTTAAGACATGCATGAAGGTGATGCTTTTGGGCTTGAATTTTTCCACAATATAATTGCTGTACCGGATGAGGAAATTGTCCATTTCCGTCAGGTCGAGGCTTACAAGTACGTGATCAAGATTATACATAATGATGGGATTTATAAATTAAGATTTTTGGTCATTTGAAACGTCTTTAGTTGATTTTTTGGCTTTTTCACGCTTCTGAATCAGGTTGCTGATGACTTTCTGATACTCCTGCCTTTCGGTATTCAGTCTGGCTTCCGTGATGCGGCTGTGCTCGGATTGAAGCCCTTTCAGTAAACTATACCCCAGGATAATGAGAATAAATGCAAACGGCAAGCCTGTAGAAATGGCTGCAGTTTGCAGTGCTCCCAATCCGCCACCGACAAGCAAAACAGCAGCAACGGCACCTTCGGTCAGCGCCCAGAAAATACGCTGTGGCACAGGCGCATCCAGTTTGCCACCGGCTGTGAGGGAATCCACAACAAGTGACCCGGAGTCAGATGAGGTAACAAAGAAACCAATGACCAGCACGACTCCTACAATGGATGTAACAAAGGAAAGCGGAAATTGCTCCAGCAGTTTGTACAGTGAGGTGGCTACATTTTCACTGACAGCGCCGGCAATATCAGCGAGTGAGTTGAGCTCAAGAAATATGGCTGAGCCGCCAAAGGTGGATAACCACAGGAATGTCAACAGTGTTGGTACAATCAACACACCTAGCACAAATTCCCGGATCGTGCGGCCACGTGAAATCCTGGCGATAAACATGCCGACAAACGGCGACCAGCTAATCCACCATGCCCAGTAAAATACCGTCCAGCCATTTTGCCATGTGGATTGCTGGTAGGTTTCCGTCCAGGTAGAAAGTGAAAAAAAGTTTTTCAGGTAAGCACCCGTATTCTGCACAAATGAATCTGCAATAAACAAACTGGGGCCGACAATGAGCATAAACAAAAGAAAGATGGCACCTATGTACATATTGATCTTACTCAGGCGTTTAACTCCGCCACTAAGGCCGGCAACAACTGACCCGGTGGCAGCAAAGGTGATAAGTGTGATCAGAATCACTTGCGTAGTGATTGTATCAGGGAGGTTGAAAAGATGTGCAAGGCCTGCACTCACCTGTTGTACACCCATACCCAGTGAAGTTGCTAATCCGAAAAGCGTCGCTACAACCGCCAAAACATTGATGGCTTTGCCCCAGGGGCCGTAAATGCGATTTCCCAGCAAGGGATAAAACACTGAACTGATGGTCAGTGGAAGTTTTTTGTTAAAAGTAAAAAAGGCCAAAGCCATCCCGACAAGAGCGTATATACCCCAGGCATGCAGCCCCCAGTGAAGAAATGTGGTTTCCATGGCTGTACGTGCAGCATCTACCGTTTCGGCTTCACCGTTTGGTGGATTCATAAAATGATTGATCGGCTCTCCCACACTCCAGAATAAAATCCCAATACCCATCCCGGCACTGAAAAGCATGGCAAACCATGCCCCTGTTTTAAATTCGGGTTTGGCATTTTCACCGCCCAGCCTGATATTACCGTACTTACTGAAAGCAAGGTACAATACAAAGACCAGGAACATATTCACAGCAATGATAAAAAACCAGCCACCGTAATCGGAAATGCTGGTCTGAATGCCGCTGAAAATCTCATCCATTGGCGCCCCAATGATCAGGGTGATGGCAATGAATATAACGATCAGTACCGCTGATGGCCAAAACACAAAGCCGTCAACATCAAAATACTTATTTGAACTTTTCAGATGGGCTTCATCGTCTTTTTTGGGCTTTTGTTTTTTTGTCATAAGTTAAAATCCCTGGTTCAACATGAGTGTTGCATAAAAAGTCAATCAAAGAAAACAAAAAAACCAGGCTTTGCAAAACCCGCAGGTAAACGCATGAAAATAACAAATATCAAAAAACAAATAACAGCAATGCCAGTGAATGTGGGAAAGGTTGATTTTATCATTTCACAAGCTTAAAGTTCAATTTGAATTTAAGTGCAAATACGGCCGGAACCCTGACTGATTTGTATTATCGCAATACGCAAGTGGCTTTCACGCATTATAATTCAAGGTATTTATTGTGATGTTCAATAAGGCCTGGCAGCGGGTCCTGCACAACCTGATCAACAAACACACCTGCCTCATCTGCTGCTTCAAGCAAAACATCTTTAAAATGGTATGCCACAGACCCGGCACAACGCAAATCGTAATGTGAAAATTGCTGGTATTTTAATATCTGATGTTTGAAAAATTCATCAAAAGATGAACGTACTAATTTGTATATAAATGGATTATCAATATTTTCCTTAATAAAAATGGCAAAACCACCAAGATACCGGTTTGGATACTCATCTTTATACACATGTTCCAGAAAATTGCTTAAGTTGGCTCCATATATTTTGGTAAATTTTTTCGCTATGGGTACAGGCATGTCATTTTGCAGGAAACTTTTGAGCAATCTTTTTCCAAGATAAGCTCCACTACCCTCATCTCCAAGAACATAACCGAGAGAAGGCACTTGTTCACTCACTTTATTTCCATCGTACAAAGCTGTGCTGGCGCCTGTTCCAAGAATGGCTATCAGCCCGTGTTGTTGCCCCCAAAGTGAACGTGCTGCTCCCAGAAGATCATGAAAAACATGGATGATAGCGGCCGGAAAATACCGCTCCAGCCCTGAAAATATTCGTTCCTTTTGTACAGCCCCTGAACACCCGGCTCCGTAAAAAAACAATTCATTGACCTGTAAAGCAGATAACTTTCGTGGAAAATTATTCTTGATTTCCTTATATACTTCACCCGTACGTACAATATATGGGTTCAATCCCTTGGTTTGAAATGTTTCTATATTGCCGTCGGTATGCAACACATGCCAGTTTGTTTTTGTTGATCCGCTGTCTGCAATAATTCTCATAATATCAGTTTATGATTTTTGTCCAAGTATGCTTGCGATGGCTAAAAACACTCCAAGAACTATGCCTAAAATTGCTGCAAAAAACACCTGCCACTCCTTTGGCAATAAAAATGTTATGGTATGTGCCGGTATCCAGAAAAGTGGGATTGTTTTTTTAAACACAAAATTCCATTGCACTCCCCAGTTAAGTTCTGTAAATATTTTATGATAATTGATGGGGGTAAAAAAGCCTTTTAGCGTTCCGCCTTTTGATAAAATATGGGTATCTGTGATCTTATGGAAGGTCATAAACACAGGGGCAAAAATAAGATTCATAAAAGCCGAGATGCAAAACGCTATCAACAATTTATGTCCTGAAAAAGGCCCGGCATATATTTCAGAAGCATCCTGTAAACCTGCATATTCAAGGAATGCAATGGTGCCGTGTGTAAAAATGATAAAAGCAATCTTAATGCCTATGCCTATCATCCCCCAAACCAATGCCCGTGGCAGAAGTCCAAACCCTTTTTCGTGATAAACGCCTCTTTTGATGCGCAGTCCAAGGGATTCTCCGAAGGTTGCCAACAACGCAAATTTAATAAAGCTCATGATTAAACCGTGTTCCTTATTAAATTCCTGATAAAACCGGTAAACATCTTCAAACAGGAAAAAAGGCATAAAAACAATCATCACACCAATAAAAACAAATACATCAGATTTTTTCATACATCGGGTAATTTCAGGGTTTATAGAGTCTCCATACATCAGCAACACGAGAGCTCACCCTGTCCCACGACAAGGCTATCAATACAACCAAAACAAGGGCTACAATAATAAACATCCACTCTGTGCGTGACAATTTTCGTATCTTCATCGTGTTACAAATATAGGAAGTTTCCGCTTTATTTGTATCTCTGCAATCATATTTTTAATTTTTGTACCTTTGCCCCGAGCAGGCCGGTCTGTCGTTCCGGTAACTATCGGAAAGGAAAGTCCGGACAACACAGGGTACTGTCCTTTCGAAAGAAAGATGTCCGTGAGGGCATAGCAGCGGAGAAGAAAATAACAGCTTCATTTTTGGAAGCTACGGTGAGAAGGTGAGGTAAGAGCTCACCAGGTTCCATGGCGACATGGAATGCTGTCCGCCTGACAGGTTGCAAGGCCATGTACATTCCGGTGTGCTTCGGCACAGAAGGTGACCCGCTTTCAGACATCGTCGCCGGAAGGGGTAGGCCGCTTAGATAAATGACAGACTAAAACAGAATCCGGCTTACCGGCCTGCTCTTTTTTGTAAACCACAAAAAAACAATAATATGAAAAAAACAAACCTAAGCATCTGCACAGCCATTGCCTTACTTCTGATCCTTGTTTCCTGCAATCCTCCCGGTGACAGAGAAGACAAAAACGCTAAAATCTGCCTGCAGGGAAAAATCCTTAATCCTGTTGATGACCCGTTATTGGCAGAATTTAATCACAAAACCGACAGCATCGCTGTTGATTCAATGAATCAATTTTGCCATTGCATAGAAACCGAAAAATCAGCGTACATAAGTATTATACTGAGGCGTATCCATTTTACTGTTTATGCCAATCCTGGCGACACAGTTCGTTTTACCATTGATGCCAGTAAACATAATGATCCCGTTATATTTCATGATAACAATACGGCTGCGTCTGAATTCCTTTATTCACTGCGCACAATACAATTATCACACCCGGTTTTCAACGAACTTATCAGGCAAGACAGCGTGGAAAAATTTTCAGATGGCATTAAGAAATTGCAGGATTCCCTGCTGACCAGCCTTGATCACCTGGCACAGAACCTCAACGATAAATATTTTGCAAACCTTGAGAAATTAAGAATAAACTACCTGTTACAAAACCAAAAAATACGTTACAGTAAATATTATGCTTACATCACAGGTGACGCCCTTCCTGACAGTGCCGAATATTTTTCTTTTCTTGAAACAACCAAACTTGAAAATCCACAAGCGCTGGTTCTTCCGGAATATATCAACTACCTTAAAAACGCATTCATGTTACAACTGGATGGCAACCCGGATACCAGCGCCGGATATCTCAGTAACACTCAATATCAACTTGCAACTGTTAAAGAAAAAATTGATAATAAAGAGGTTATGTTTATTCTGTACTACAGGCTTTTATCGGATTATGCGGAATATAACGGCTTTGATGGCCTGGATGCTGAATACAAATGGCTAAAAAACAACATGACCAATGAAAACAAACTGAACAAGCTCGAAAAATTGTATGCCACATGGGATACAATCAGCAAAGGCAAAAAGGCACCGGATTTCACGTATCCCAATTCCAATGGTGACAGCGTTTCACTCAGCGATTTCATGGGGTACCCGGTTTATATTGATGTATGGGCAAGCTGGTGCGGGCCTTGCATACGGGAAATGCCATACATGGACAGCCTGTATCATATCTATAAGGATAAAAACATTGTTTTTCTTTCTGTAAGCGTGGATGAAAACACAAACGACTGGAAAAAATTCTTGTCAAAACATGCACATGATTGGGCTCAATTACATACCGGGGGGTGGGATTGCAGCCTGTGCGATGATTATAACATTAAAGCCATTCCACGGTTTATAGTAATCGATCGTAAAGGTAAAATAGTAAGTGCATCTGCACCGCGCCCGTCCTCTGCAGAAATTAAACCTTTGCTTGACAAACACAGCGATGTGTCGTTGTAGCCTTCATTGTGAATGCCATTACCTTTATCGTTATATCAAAATACAGGTAATCGTTTTCTTAGTGTAAATTATTACCTTTACATTTGATTTTAACCAAACTCACAACCCCATGAACAAATTAATTGGTCTAATAACCGGTACATTGTTGCTTTTTTCTGCAGGCCAGGTAACATCACAAACCGTTGGTTTTTCTTATTTTTTTCCTACTCACGGGTATTTTTCAAATCCTGTGGCTCCGCTGAATTTTAGTTTACCTGTCAGTTTTGGAAAATATTTCCAGATTTCCCCGGGAATAAGCATGAATTCAATTGGCGGGATGAGTATGACAGGCCTGGGCGCTGATTTAAACTCAAAAAGGCCGCTTGTGGGGCCTTTTCAAAGCATAAACGGCAGCCTCATTCCTACCATTGTCATTCCTGCAAAATCTGTCAGAGTGGATCTAATGGGAGGTTTATTCGGATTTGCCAGTATCAACACAAAATTGATGCATGGAAATTTTGACGCCATGTTTAATGAACATTACGACTATTATGCCATCAGTTCGGATATGCAATACGATAAAGATTATTTTGGATGGGGGTACGTTTATGGTGTAAAATTCAGTTTCAAAGTTCGTAAAAACATCTGGGGATACGTTGGTGGAAAATACTACATGGGTTCACAGGGGATGCCTTTATATGGAAACATAACAGGAGCCACTGAAGCTGAGGACATCGTGCGCTTTGAATCGTCCTTCCCGGATGCTGCGATCCGGTACGAAGGGATAGAATTTATTGTCGGGGTTTCTATAAAATAAACCATTTTCTTAAAATTATTTTTGGATTTTTATTCTTCACATCATAATTTTGTTACTCAAACCAAAACAAACAACATTATGGGAAAAGGTGATAAAAAAACACGTAAAGGGAAAATTTTCAGGGGCTCATTCGGAAAAAGACGCCCTCAAGCCAAAGACAAAAAAAACAAACCTGCAGATACTGCAGATAACAAATAAAAGCTCCCTGAGGGAGCTTTTATTTTATTAGTGGTGTATGTTATAATAACTAAAGTTTCGCAGGTTGCAAACATCTGTAAATAATCATTATTCATATTTCTCCATCTTATTCCGGATAGTAACATCATCTTCCCTGGAGCTTTGTATTTTCATGTAGCACATCAGTTTATCTGCACCTGCATCGTAACAGGCTTCCTGCACCTTTTTTGCAATATCCATGGCTTCATCATAAGGAGCTTCAATCACCGTTTCAAACGGACAAACTTTGTATGGCACCCCTGCTTTTTTGACCACCGCTATGGCTTTATCCACAATCTCATACGGGTGTTTACCTTCACTTGAGGGAAGAACCTGAATAGCAAGATTTATGGTTTTACGCATCATCTTCATCATTATCGTCGTCGTCAGTGTTTAAATCATCATCATCATTATTAAATACATCTCCAAGCACCTCATCCTGAACTTTTCTCATTCTGTCCTTGACAAAATCATCCACTTCTTTATAACTCAATTTTTTAACATTTGTAACAAGGAAATTTTCGGCCAGAACAAAACCAAACTGATTTACTTCATTTACAATATCTCTAAACAGGATAGTGATGTTTATATCTATGGGTATCAGGCATGTGATCATAAAATAATGATTTTTGAAGCTTTCTTCTTCAATCTCTGCTCCTGCTTTATCGAAATGATATTTCACTTCTTTTCTGATAAGGTTCATTTGCAGGTCTGTAAAATCCTCAAAAAGATCAGAATGTAAAAACGTAGCAAAATAGCGGAGTTTATTGCCCTTGCCGCCCATACCACTAGACACGAAAACTTTCTCTTCATCTGAAAAAGCCGATTCCATTAACATAAGGCTTTCCTGATAAGCCATAGTTGCCCAGTCGTCCAACTCATCCCCTGCTTTTTCTGAGAAAGCTTCAATCTCGCGGAAGGACTTAACATTTTCCAATGAAGCCAGTTGATTTAACACGATTTTCTTCTCTTCAATCTCTACATCAGGATCATACAATTTCTTTGCATTTTTCAGGATGGTATCAGCTTCCGGCAGTTTTTTCTTAATTTTTTTTGCTGCATCAAAATACGCCATCTGCACATCAATGTCCACCTGTTTTTCCATCACGCGAAAATTATCACGTTTTTCCTTCAACAGCTTTTGCAACTGTTCATAAGCTTCTTCACCTTGGATTTCATTCATAATTTACTTAATATCAATATTTTCAATTATCAAAGGTAAATATTAAATAATTCACTACCAATCTTATTATTTATTTTCCTCTCCATCCTGGCCTGCATCCCTGACATCTAATACTTTTCCACTGAAAAACAAGGTTTCACCTGCCAGGGGATGATTAAAATCAATCACAACACGATCGTCATTGTATTCAGTGATGATGCCATCGTATTGATTTCCCTCATCATCTTCCATTGGCATAAGCGCTCCGATTTCCAGAGATTCCATTTCATCACCGGCCAAATCCATAAACTCTTCTTCACTGAATTCAACCTGCGCTTCAGGATCGTAATTTCCGAAGGCTTCTTCCGGCGGAATTTCAATTTTAAATGCATCCCCTTTTTCTTTTCCCTCCAATTTCTTTTCAAACACATCAAGCATCTGGTCGTGTCCGAAAAGGAATTCTTCAGGTTCATTATTATGGGTTTTTTCCACCATTTCCCCGTCAAAGGAATCCAGCCTGAGTTCATACTCAACAGCAACGTGCTTATTTTTCGCTATTTTCATCTTGCTCATCTTTTTTTAGTTCATTGTTATTATCATTATCATTGTTATTGTCATTATTTCCTTTATCATCAAAGTTCTCTATATCTACAACATTAATTGGTGTATTTTGTTCTGTAAGTTTTTGCTTTTTGGTTTTCTGTCCAGTTTTCATCAGGGCAAATCCCATCACCAGGTTAGTGACAATAATGACATACAACAAAATGCCCTGGTCAAAACTTTCCACAAGAAATTCGTTTGGTATTGAATAAAAAAGCAACACCGTTATCAGACCTCTTGGAGCCAACCACAACCTTGGTTGTATTTCTTTGCGGCAAAACAACAATAGCAATGCATACCTGATACCGTAGATGAGCGCCAAAAACACCATGGACAACAATAACACCTTATAACAAAACAAGCTGGAGAGTGTAATGGTAAGGCCAAAGATGACAAAGAAAAACGTTCGCAGCACAAATGATGATTCAATGGTTATCTGTCAAGTTTCACAAGGTTGTTTATGAAAACCTGATTCATCAATTTGCTTCAAAGCTAATATTTTATTTTTAAACTCCAAAGGAGTTTGGTTAAAAATTTCAGGTTTCATTTCAAACCATTTTTCAATAGCTTGAAAAGGCGTTTTTACGTTAAGTTCCTTTCTTAAGCTCCCATGCCTTCTGTATAATATGTAATGTAAAAGAAACGCCATTAGATCCTCATTCATTTCTTTTTTGTTTTTATATTCTTCTTTAAGAATAGTTCCCTTTTTTATTGTACCGTTTGCTCTTTCAACCATTCCGTTTGTTTTGGGAGTGTTGGGTTTAGTAAGCCGATGATCAATATTATTTTTTTCACAGGCTTTATCAAGTTTAGATGGTTTTTTACAAAGGTTACCTTTTTTAGATTTTATGAGCCTGTTGGTAAACTCCAGGCCATTGTCTGTTAAAACATGAGTTATTTTAAAAGGAAAAAAGTTTAAACATTTATCCATAAAATCTTCTGCATTTTCTGATGTTTTAGCATCATATACTTTAAAGAATAAAGTTCTGGTAGCCCTGTCAATAGCAACAAAAAGATAGTTTTTTTGTCCTTCAAATTTAGGCAAATAGGTGACATCTATATGAAGAAATCCCGGATCATATTCTTTGAATTTTTTTGCTTTTTCTCTTTCTTTTTGTGGAACTTTATTTATTTCTTTTCTGCAAAACGTTCTGTAAACGGAACTTCTGGTAATATTTTGGTTCATATCTAAAAGCATTTCCCAAACCTCATCTAAGGGAAGCCATGTGGTTTGTCTTATAGATATAGCCAGACTTTGTTCAACATCATTCAAAGCATAGCCTATTTTCCTGGGTTTTGAACTTATGTCTTCAATCTCTTCCCTATTTTTCCATTTGCTAATGGTTGCAGCAGAAGTATTAAATGTTTCGGCTAATTCAAAATTTGTCAAAGAACTTTCTTTAATTTGTCTGCGAATGTGTAAATTTGTTACCGCATTCGAATGATACGCTTGTTTCATAATTTTTAAAGTTTAAAGTTTAAAACAAAATTAATAAAACAAGTCTTCATTCGGATGCTTTCTACACGCTCATTGTTCCGTTTCGCTACGCTTCACTTCACAATGAGCGTGTAGAAAGTATCAACAACGTGGTGAAACTTTACAG
>CAZGPW010000137.1:0-22436 GCA_964527535.1 uncultured Bacteroidales bacterium | reverse complement strand
ACAGTTGACAAGCGTTCGGCAAACGATGATTTCTTTGTCCCTACCAATGGATTGCCCGGATTTCAACCCATTGCCCTGGGGATAATTGCTGCTCTAACGCCGGCAGAATGGGAAGTAGAGCTGATAGATGAAAATTTTGAGGATTTTGTGGATACAGATGCCGGCCTTGTTGGCATATCTGCATACACTACAAGCATTAACCGGGCCATGGATATTTCACTTCAGTTGCGGAAAAAAGGGATAAAAACCGTTATAGGAGGGAAGCATGCCTGCCTGTTTCCATCTGAACTGGTTGATTATTTTGATGCCGTGGTTGATGGTGAGGCTGAATCGGTGTGGCCTGATATTATAGCCGATTATGAAAACAACAACCTCAGTAAATTATACGATGGTAAATTCATCAACTTATCGAAAGATTATACCCGGCCCAGGCGGGATATTTTTGAAAAATACAATTATGAAATTGCTACTGTGCAGTTTTCCAGGGGATGCGTGAACAATTGCCATTTTTGTGCTGTCCCTGTGCTTTATCACCATACATACCGGCAACGAAGTATAGATGATGCCATTGAAGAATTAAAAGAAACGCCTCAAAAATATGTATTTCTGGTTGATGATACCATATACTGTGATGCCAAAAGCAATGAAAAAATAAAGCAATTTTTTCGAAGCATAGCTGAAAGCAACATCAAAAAACGGTTTATTTGTGCTGCTTCGATTGATATATATGAAGATGATGCGTTTCTAAGCGCTGCAAAATCTGCAGGGGTAAAAGTATTGTACATTGGTTTTGAATCGGAAAACCTTGATGATTTAAAAAACGTAAACAAAAATAGAAATTATAAATCCTCTGCTTCAAAATACGCTGAAGCCGTCAGGAAAATTCACGATCACAAAATGGCCATCATGGGTGGGTTTATTTCAGGGTTTAAAAACGATACCCCCGAAAAGATTAAAGAAAGGGGAAGGTATATGCTTAACAGCGATATAGATGCCAGTACCTTAACCATCCTTACCCCGCTGGCAAAAACGCCTTTGTTCGAGAGGCTTAAGCATAAAAACAAATTGTTATATACAGACTTCCCGAAAGATTGGATATATTATAATGCATGTAATTATGCCATTGATTACAACCAAGACAGAAAAAAAATTATGCAAGCATTTTACGGTTCTTCACTTGCTGCGGTAGATTGTAAAGCCATATTCAAAAAATTCTTTTTTACTGTGTTAAGAACCCGTAGCTTTGTGACGGCAAAGGCATTGTTGATGTTGGTTAAAAATTTTCACATTGGAACACAACAATGTTGGTTAGTAAGAATAATCACAAAACAAAAATGAACAATAAGTCCACATACAAATTGCTTTTAATCAATGTCATTGATACAAGCGTCGTAAAAGGCGAAGCGAATTTTATTCCGATTCATAAGTTAACATCGTTTCAACCATTGGCTTTGGGAATTATTGCTGCCTTAACCCCTGAGAACTGGGAGGTTGAAATAATTGATGAGAATTTTGATGAGTTTACTTATACCGATGCCGATTTGGTTGGCTTGTCTTCTATTAGTACGTGCATCAATAAAGCTTACAGAATTTCCGCTCAATACATTGAAAAAGGCGTACCCGTTGCGATTGGAGGAGCGCATGCTACGTTATTCAAAGATGAAGTGAGTAAGCATTGCAGTGCGGTGATTGCAGGGGAAGCAGAAGGGGTGTGGAAGACCTTGATAAATGATTTTGAAAAAGGGCAACTGAAAAAAATCTACGAAGGGGGATTTTATGATATTTCAAAACCGGTAGCTCCACGCCGGGATGTTTTTGAAAAATACGATTACCCGATTGCAACCATGGAATTCACAAGGGGATGCCCGTTTAATTGCAGTTTTTGTGGCGTTCCTTTGGTTTCCGGTCACAAACTCAGGCACAAGCCTGTAAGTGCGGTTGTTGAAGAGCTGAAAGAGATCAAACAAAATTATGTTATTTTTAAAGATGATAATTTAATTGGCGGGTCAAAAGCACATAAAGCTAAAGCCATAGAGCTTTTTACGCAAATTATCGAAAACAACATCAAAAAAGATTTTTTGTGTTTTGTCTCCATCAACATCGCTGATGATATACATGTCATCAGGTTGGCTCGCAAAGCGGGTTTTGTTTTGTTTTTTATTGGCATTGAAACGGAAAACCTGAAAGCCATTCGCTCAATTCACAAAGGCATCAATGAAAATCCGGCAAAGAAGGCCTACAAAGAGACGTTTAAAAGCTTGCATAACGAAAAAGTAGCCGTAACAGCCGCTTTTATTGCTGGTTTTGATACGGATACTGTTCAGGACATACATGACAGGGCCCATTTTATTATCAACAGCCCGTTGGATACCTTTACGTTTACCTATTTAACCCCTCTGGCCAAAACGCCTTTGCAGCTTGGGCTGGAGAAAGAAAACAGGATTATTAAAAACAATTATCCCCACGATTGGATATATTATAATTTTTGTCATTTAACTTATAAGGTTAAGCATGGCAGCGATCAAGAAATGGATGAAGTTATCCGCCATTATCTGAAAAAACTCCATACCGCGAAAATGTTCAGGCGTAAGTTGCTTAAATCATTGTTTTATACCGGAAGCCTGAGGACAACAGCTGCAACGTATGTTTTTAACAAGCATAATCATGTGTTTCTGAAAAAGTCGAACACATTGTTGTTTATAGAAAAAACGTATAATATTTTCAGGAAATTGGGGTTGATTAAACGATGAAGTAAATGTATCAAAATGTATTGATGTATGAAGTTATTCAAACGTTCAAAGTTAAAGGATATTCAAAAGCATTATGACCGGTTTACCAATACCTACCTGGAGGTAGTGGACTCGGCGATACAGTCGCACCGGTCGGTTAATGAACAAGACATGTATGATTATTACATCAATATCATGGACATCCGGGATGGGATGAAATTGTTGGATGCCGGTTGTGGGGTATGTGGCCCCGCTATATATTTTGCCAGGAAAAAGGATATTCACATTGATGCCATCAACATTTCATCCACACAAATTGACATGGCTAAGCAAAAAATCGATGAATACGGCCTGTCCGATAAAATTAATGCGGTTTCCGGGGATTTTCATTTGATGAATCAATATTTTGACGCATCTGCTTACGACATCGTGTATTTTCTTGAAGCTTATGGCCACAGTACAAACCAGGAAGCCTTGTTAACAGATGCATTGCAGATGCTGAAGAAGGGGGGGCTGTTATATATAAAAGATTATTTTAAAAAAGATGTCCCCAACATGAAACCCGTCAACAAGATTGCTGGATTAATGAATAAAAATTACGCGTATAATTTGCCGTGTTTATATAATACCTTGAGTGTGTTGAGAAAACATCATTGTGAAATACTGTTGGTCAGGAAACCAGGCTTTAATGACGACGGAGGCATGGTCTCGGCAAAATTTGCGGAAAAAAGCAACATAAAGCTTTTTAAAAGAGAAAGTGATATGTTTTCATACGCTGATGTTTTTGAAATTTTAGTTAAAAAGTGAATAATGCAGCTTAGATTAATTCACTATCTTGTCCATCTATTTGGTTGAATAATGATAAAATCCTTTTTAGGCATATTCAGATTATCGCATTGGTGGGGATATATTTTTCCTCCCATACTGGCAATAGCATACTTGATGCAGATATTCTCAGAGCATGATATAAAGCGATTTGTATTGCTATTGATACCGTTTTGTGTTAGTGTCATAGGAACTGCCTCTTATGGTTTTATTGTTAATGATATATCAGATAAAAAAGCAGACAAATTAGCTGGTAAAAATAATATTGCATCAAAATACAGCAATAAAACATTGTGGTTACTTGTGATTGCCAGCATAATTGTCGCAGTTGGTCCCTGGTTTTTTTTACCTGTGACAGTTTATACCATTGCTTTATTTGCAACACAGATTGTGTTGTTGACATTTTATTCCTTACCACCATTTAGAATCAAGAATTCAGTATTCTTTAGTGTGATAGTTGATGCCCTATACAGTAGCCTCCTGCCTGCTTTAATAGCCTTGTTTGTTTTTGGTTGTGATTTACATCCGGACAGTAATTTGGTGATTGTTTTTACTGTTTTAATGATTTCTTATTTTTTACGTGGCCTTCGTAACATAATGCTTCATCAGATTGCAGATGTTGACAATGATGAAAAGTCTGGTTTAACAACCTTTGTTCTTAAATATGGCACACACACCTCCTATAGCAGACTAAAGCTTTTTGTCGCAATGGAATTAATTTTTCTGATTGGCTTCATTGCTTTACTGGCAACTAAAATTCAGCATTTTTGGATAATAATTCCAGTTACAGTGTTGTATTATATCATTAAAGTCAAAAGTAAATATACACGTCCAAAATCTTCTAAGGATTATTTTTTGTTTTTAAATGATTTTTATGAGGATATCCTGCCCGTTGTGTTTTTGTTTTTATTATCTTTAATCAACACCTGGTTCATTGTTTTGTTTATTGTCCATGTCGTGTTGTTCAAAAACAAGTTGATATGGCATATGTTTATTGTCTGGCTTTATTACAAAATATTTCATAATGAATACGCAAAACGTTTTTACCGCCTATTCAGGAAATAATTCATTATTGCATTGATCAATCAATATGAGATCTGAAAAATACAGTTTTATAAAAAAATACAACGCTACACGTCTCCGTAAAAGGAGGAAGTTTTTGTGTTACGCTCCCTTTACCAATATGTATTTCAATATTCATGGAGATGCAGCCCCCTGCTGGCTGGGTTTTACATTGCCCGACAGTTACCCGGAAAAGTCAATACGTGAAATATGGAACGGGGAATCCTTTAATGAATTCAGGCAAAACATAAAAAATGTAAACCTTGAACAAACCTGTGGCACCTGTTTGGAAAATCTGAAAAAGGGAAACTATGTGTCGGTACTGGCCAAAGCTTATGACCACCTGGGGAATCCCGGGAAATACCCTAAGATGATGGAGCTGGAACTGGATAATATATGTAACCTCGAATGCATTATGTGTAATGGCCAGCTTTCATCTTCAATCAGAAAAAACAGGGAAAAGAAACCACCGTTAAATATTCCCTATGATGATGCTTTTGTTGAACAATTGAATGAGTTTATTCCTCACCTGCAGGAACTGAGATTAAACGGCGGGGAACCATTTTTAAGCAATATAATCAGGCGAATTCTTAAAAACGTTGCTGAATTAAATCCCGGGTTAAAAGTGGTAGTGGCAACTAATGGTACCATCTTGAACAGCGATATCAAAGCCCTGATGGAAAAGTTAAATATCCATATCAACGTTTCGATCGATTCATTGCAAAAAGAGAATTATGAGAAAATCCGGGTAAATGCCGTGTTCGAAAAAACCATGCAGAATTTTAACTATTTTTTGGACTATTGCCGGCGAAAAAACACAAAATTGTGCATTCTGGTTAATCCGATGCGTGAAAACTGGTGGGAAATGGCAGATTTTATCAGATTTGGAAACAAACACAAC
Organism: uncultured Bacteroidales bacterium; assembly: GCA_964527535.1. Taxonomy (GTDB): domain Bacteria; phylum Bacteroidota; class Bacteroidia; order Bacteroidales; family ML635J-15; genus JAQIBY01. The sequence goes on along the minus strand of CAZGPW010000137.1, from coordinate 16,919 downwards.
GTTCCTATATGGTTTAATACTATCCGTTACCCCGCAGAACATGCACTGTGGAATCTACCCGCAAATCAACTGCAACGCATTTACAACACACTATCTGCTGAAAGCATAAAACCAAACGTTTTTAAACGTGAAAGCTTTCATAACCTGAAAGTCTATAAAAGTTTATTAAACAATCAGATTTATCAATGGATAAAAGCAGCGAATGAGAGTACAAATAAGGGAAATGATATGCATGCAAATGAAGACATAGATCCGGAAGAATATTTTTATAAACAGCTCAAAAAACAACTGGAAAAAAACGATGCATCCCACGAAAGTATCGAAAAAGAACTCCGGGATGTACACAACAAGATTCAACGGGTTTTAGATGAAATAACTGACACTTCCATTTCTCGCGATGGTTTTTTTCATTTGGCCAATAAAATGCCTGTGTCTATGATTTATAATGTATTGATATCGAAACCTGATGATGAATTGATAAAACTGATTAAAAAATATGGTAAGTAAATAAAAATGAGGATTTTAGGTGTAAACATAAAACCACAAGTGAGGCGTATGGTCAGCAGCTCACCTGCTTTGAATTTTATTGCAAAAGGATACATGGGAATCATTCATTTAAAAAGTTACCAGGTGTTTTTTTCTCATCTGAAGCCGGTTTCATTGTCCAAAAAAAACATTCAGGAATATAATCGCAATCGTCCGGTACATAATTACAAATATATTTGTCACGCTCCGTTTGCAAATATGTATTTTGGTTTTGAAGGAAAAATCAGGGCTTGTTGCTACAATGTTTCCCATCAATTGGGGAAATACCCTGAAGCAAGTATTATGGAAGCATGGAATGGCAATGCTGCTCAGGAATTACGCGATAAAATAAAGCATTACGACCTGACAGCCGGTTGTTATTGTTGCCAGGTACAATTGGTAGAAAAGGCCTTTTATACGGTGTTGGCACGAAATTATGATGATTTGCCTGTATCATCAGATTTTCCCGTTAGCATGGAATTTGAACTGTCAAACAAGTGCAATCTGGAGTGTATAATGTGTTCAGAAACGTATTCTTCGGCAATATCCGCTAAGCGTGAAATGACTGAAAATGACAACGTTTATGATGAGCATTTTATTCATCAGCTCAAAGCATTTATTCCACACCTTAAAAAAACAAAGTTCCTTGGAGGAGAACCGTTTTTAATTCCAATTTACTATAAAATCTGGGAAGCCATCATTGAATTGAATCCCGAATGTGAAATTATTGTACAAACCAATGGAACCATATTGAACGAAAGAATTAAAAACCTGCTCAATCGTGGTAATTTCAGTATCAGCATATCCATTGATTCGCTTGACAAAGTAAATTTTGAGCAGATACGAAAAAATGCTGACTTTGATAAGGTGTTTACAAACATGCTGTATTTTATCAATTTCTGCAAACAAAACAACCGTTACATCGGCATTGCCTGTTGCTTTATGAAACAGAACTGGCAGGATATCCCGGATTTGGTGAGATATTTTAGTCAAAAACAAGTGCCGGTAACTTTTAATCGTGTTTGGGAGCCGGCAAAATGTTCTGTATGGCATAGTTCCCCGGATTTGATCCGAAAAATCATGGTGTTTTATAAAAAACAATCGTTCAATACCCGGACAGCCATTGAAAAAAGAAATGTTGACGCCTTTGATGATTTAATTCATCAACTGGATGAATGGTATAAAAACGAAAAAGTAAAACTGGAGCGTGATGTTGACTATGATAATACACCGGTTGAAACATTGAAAGAAATCGTGGAAACGCATATCTTCAACAACGAAACCGCAAATAACATCACAACAGAGAAGAAAAAACAGATAGTGCTGAAATTTAAAAATGCCCTGCATAGCATTGATGATACTAATAAACTCAGACAACTTTTGATACAAACGCTTGATATCCCCGGTGAAATACTGATCAGGGAATTGATGAATAATACCGAATCCCGGATTGCTCAACAGATCAACGATTTATTTGATGGGAAAAACAACAATTAGTGTTTTTCAGCAGAGCCTGATTAAAGTGTTGAAAACTCAATGAAGGCTTTTCAAAGAATGAATATACATGTCACCAATGCTTTCCCAGTTGTAAAGATTCATTATATGCTGTACAAGCTCATCCGGAATTTCAATTTTGCGCAGAAAGAAATTGTTATAATACGCCATGATTGTATCCGCAATCTTTTGAGGCGTTGGTTCATCAATGATAAATCCATTTTGGTTGTGCTTTATCAGGTTATATTTATTCGCTGTATGGGTTGTTAAAATATAAAGCCCGCTGGCCATAGCTTCGATGATAGCAATAGACATCCCTTCAGCTTTTGAGGGCATGAGAAAAAGATGTGCGGTCGTGTATTCCTTTTTTATTTCTTTTAATGTCATCCATCCTTTGATGCTCACTTTATTTTGCAGTTGGTGCTTTTGGATTAGCTTCTGCATCCGTTTTAACAAGGGGCCGTTGCCTATAAAATTCATTTCAAAATCAATCTGCTTTTCTTTCAACAGGGCCAAAGCCTGAATAATTGCCAATGGTTGTTTTTGATTGACGAATCTACCTGTAAAAACCATTCTGAGTTTATCATGAGGCCTGTTTTTTATGTGAGTAAAAAAGGATGAATCACATGCATTGGGAATAACGATGTTTTTGTGTTTGTGTTTTTTCCCTGTGAATTTATCAGCATTGGCTTTCATATCAGGGGTTTGTAAAAATATAGCCGAGGATTTTTTACAAATTTGTTTTATCCTGAAATAAAGAAACAGGTGGTAAATAAACATTTGGCGTGGGAAAAAAAAAGGTATGTCATGGCCGTGACTCATTATAACATAGGGGATATTAAACCTGCGACTTAATCGAAAAGCCACCTCTCCACCCGGCATTGTAAAATGTGCAAAAATAAGGTCAATATTATTTTTTTTGAGAAAATGATTACAAAAATTTAAACTTTTTTGCATCCATGACAGCATTTCCAAAGGATTGGATCCCATTTCTTTCTTTCTGAGGGAATTTAATCTGTAAACCGTTAAATTTCCTTGCGTTTCTGTAGCTGGCAAGCCTCTGAATCCTGATGTGACAACATACACATTATTGTGAATGGCCAGCCTTTCGGATATATTCAGGGTGACCTGGCCGGCTCCTCCTCCCAACGGAGGGTATTCATAATTCAACATCAATATATTCATTCTTGAATGCTGTTGTCTGTTTTGACAAAGATAACAAGATTTTATAGCCCTTGTTTAGTTTAAGGATTTTTATGAATGATAATCCAGCTTGAAAATCTCAGCATGTAAAACCCACTTTTGTATTTAAACTATGTTTACTTTACGGGCCAATTTTGCTCAGTGGCTGTGCATAGTTTTGCGTTAGGGATGCGCAGGGTGGACGCTGTCAAAGCGGCCAGACCCCCGTTTTTTCAACGGTGGCCGTCAGCCCGGAGCAGCGGCATGTGCTGGATGATATATTATGATTTCTGCAATAACCCGGATACTATACGTTTTCTGTACTGTTTTCGAGCTGCGTAGGGCAACGCCCACATCATTATAAAAATAAAATTTATGCTGTATTTGTCAATGTGGTTGATTTAATCCCTAACAGATCTAACGCAGATTTATTGCCTGTAAAAGTCCAGGTCTGCCTGGAAACCGTCGTTGTAATACTGGGTGACTTTCAGGTAATCGCCTTCGAGCTTGTGTATCATAAAGAGTGACCTGCTGTTGTATTTGTCGTAGCCGATGATGTAGTCCGGAGCTTTATCGTAATACACTTTCAGTTCGCTGCGTTTAATTTCCCATGTCATGGAATCCTGTACATTGTTGAGTTCTGTGTAGCCCTCATTGTTTTCGCCAAACATGTAGCGGGGTATGCTGTTTTCAGGATCGCCATTGGTGTCTTTGGCAATCCAGTAGCCGATGATGTCTTTTTCCATTTGGATGTCTTCATCGGTTTTACCGCATCCTGCCAATAACATCAGCACAGGCAATGTCGATAATATAAAAAGCTTAAGTTTCATACAACTTATTTTCTCTGATGTAAAGATACACTTTTTCAGGCAAAAAACAGGATAAATTTTTTCCATTAGCAAGTGCTTTACGGATAAAACTGGATGATATTTCCAGTTGAGGGACGTCAAAAAGTTGTATGGTTCCTTTTTCTATGGTGTTTTGCCATCGCAGTGGTGGTGTGTAGCCGGGGCGCTTATACACATAAATGGTAAAATTGGCTATGATGTCATCAATCCGGTGCCATTTGTGAAGATCAATGAGGTTGTCGCTGCCCATGACCAATATAAATTCACTGGTGGGGTAGGTGTCGGTTAAAAACTGCAGGGTGTTCAGGCTGTAATTGGGTTGCGGAAGGTCAAATTCGGCTTCACAAATATCCATACAGGGTTTGTTGTTGACTGCCAATTTTAGCATGTGCAACCGTTCGGAAGCCGGCAGCATTGTACTGCCGGTTTTAAAAGGACTTTGGGGTGTCAGTACAAACCAGATTTCATCCAAACCAGTGAATTGTTGCATAAAATTTGCTATCATAAGATGCCCCTGATGGACGGGGTTGAAACTACCAAAAAGCAATCCTGTTTTCATGTTATCAGTGATTTATAAACGCCATTACTTTCTGTAAACTTTCTTGTTGAGCACGTTCGAGCTTATCGTTGACAATGATAACATCAAATTCGTTGGCAAATTGCATTTCCCATTCTGCCTTGTTGATGCGGTTTTGAATGTCTTCAGAGCTGTCGGTTTTACGTTTGTGCAGCCTTTGTGTCAGTGCATTCAGTGAGGGAGGCCTGACAAACACCGATAATGCCTGGTTGCCATAAGTTGATTTTAAATTCAGCGCCCCCATGACATCCACATCAAAGATCACATTTTTTCCTGCGTTCAGCATGTTGTCCACCGATGATTTCAGTGTGCCGTAAAACCTGCCGTCATACACTTCTTCCCATTCCACAAACGCCCCTTTATTGATTTTTTCCTTGAATGCTTCCGTACTCAGGAAGTGATAATCTTTCCTGTCGGTTTCGTTTTTCCGGATGGGGCGGTTGGTGGCAGATACCGAAAAGTGCAGGTTGTCAATACGTCCGAGGAGGTACTTGACGATACTTGTTTTTCCTGCCCCTGATGGTGCTGCAATTATGATGAGTTTTCCTGCCATATTATTACACGATGTTTAAAACCATTTCCTTGATTTTTTCAAGCTCTTCTTTCATGTCCACTACTATTTTTTGTATGTGCATTTCATTGGCTTTGGAGCCGAGAGTGTTGATTTCCCTTCCCATTTCCTGACTGATAAAACCGAGCTTTTTTCCGGGCATGTTGTCTTTGTCCATGGTTTGAATAAAATAATCACAATGGTTGGCCAGCCTTATTTTTTCTTCGTTGATATCAAGTTTTTCCAGGTAGTATATCAATTCCTGTTCAAACCTGTTTTTGTCGTAATCATTTTTGTCTTCGAGTTTGTCTAAAGATGCAAACAGCCGTTTTTTACTTGACTCAATGCGTTCATTTTCATAAGCCTCAATCTGAGGGATCATAGTTTTTACCGCTTTGACAGAGGCCAGGATATCTTTATGCATTGAACGTCCTTCGTTTATGCGGTATTCCTGCAATTTTTCCAATGCTTTTCTTGTATTTGACAGCAAGGCATCCCATTCGCCGGTTGAAATTTCTTCTGCTTCCTGTTTCAGTATATCAGGCATTTTGCTGATAACCTGCATGATGTTGTCATCCATGGGAATATTATTGTTTTCCGAAATACGTTCGAGTTGCCTGTAGTAGGAGGTGAAAACGGATGCATTTATTTCAGGTATGTTTTTTTCAGTTTCACCGGTTTGTATATGTATGGAATACTCTATTTTCCCCCGGTGAAGGTAATGTTTTATAAGATCACGGATTGCCATTTCCTTCTCCTTGTAAACCGATGGAATCCGGGTGGAAGTATCCAGATATTTTGCATTCAGGCTTTTGATTTCTATTTGAATGGTTTTGTCGTTGTGATCAAAACTCAGTTTATGATAGCCTGTCATTGATTGAATCATGGGGCATAAATTTTCATTCAAAATTATAAAATTAACCTGTATGTGCAAGTATGATTTTATTTATCCGTATTTAAATATTTTGTATCTTTGTAATACAAGGTAATTTTGAGTTGAGGCAACGGAGTTAAAAAAATATTTGTCTGTCTCATAAAAAGGTATTAACTTTATCAAAATGAATGCAACAGGTTAGATGTTATGACTAAAAGATTTATTTGTTTTTTACTTGTTTACCTGGTGATAATCATATGCCCGGCGTTGCAGAAATTGCATGCCCAGCACAATTTTATTGAAAACAAAAACCAGTATCCCAAACAGGTGGAATACAAATGCCGCCTGAATTACGGGGCTTTGTTCCTGGAAAAAGATGCCCTGGTGTATAATTTTGCTGATAAATCCCAATATCAGCACTCCCACGCCCATCATGGAGAGGGTGATGTAACCCATGCGCATCATGATCACGACAGACGCAGCGAAATATCGCCCACGGTATTTGATTACCACGCTTACAGAGTTAATTTTATTGGCCATAATGAGGATGTGAAAGTGTCAGGGCACAATGCAATGAAGGATTACAACAATTATTTTATTGGCAACGACCGTTCTAAATGGGCTTCTCACGTTAGAAAATACAGGGAGGTGATGTACGAAGATTTATATCCCGGTATTGATATGATGTTTATGGATGAAAGCAGGGGCTTGAAATATGAATTTTATGTGTATCCGGGTGCAAACCCATCAGACATCGCGTTGGAGTATGAAGGTGTAAATAAAATCAGAATAAGAAAAGGCAATCTGCAAATAAAAACCTCCTTGTCAACCACCACGGAAATGCAGCCTTATGCCTACCAGTTGATAGATGGGGATACCATTGAGGTTGCATGTGAATATTGGCTTGAGGGCAATAAACTTTCATATGTCTTACCGGATGGATACCATAAAAGTCATGAGTTGATCATTGACCCCTCACTTGTGTTTAGTACATATACCGGTTCTACAGGTGATAACTGGGGATTTACAGCCACCTGGGATCATGAAGACAATGTATATAGCGGCGGTATTGTGTTTGATGTTGGTTATCCGACCACAACCGGGGCGTATCAGGTGGATATGGCCGGTGGTGTTCCTTATAGCTCAACATACTATAGCATGGGCTGTGATGTGGGTATCATTAAATATTCCGAAGACGGTACTGAGCGATTGTATGCAACTTACCTGGGCGGAGCTACAGGCGAAGAAATGCCACATTCCCTGATGGTGAATGAATTCAACGAGCTTATTATTTTCGGCACAACCGGATCTTCTGATTTTCCTGTATCTCCAAACGGATGGGATACGTCATTCAACGGGGGGCAATCGATTACATATGACAATGTGATTTTGTTTCCGGACGGGACAGACATCTTTCTTACCAAACTCAGTCCCGATGGCAGCGAACTTCTTGGAGGAACGTACTTCGGAGGAAGTGAAAATGACGGGTTGAACTTCAAACCCGAATACGCTGCATCTGGTTATATACAAACGCACGGAAACAATGGATTGTATTACAATTACGGTGATGGTGCCCGGGGCGAAGTGATAGTGGATGATAAAAATATGATTTACGTTGGTGCCAATACATTTTCATCTGATGTAGGGACCGGCTTAACTCCGGGGATTCAACCGACCAATGCCGGAGGAATGGACGGGCTGGTGGCAAAATTCTCATCCGATCTGTCACAGGCATTATGGGTGTCTTATCATGGTGGCAGTAGCGATGATGCTGTATATTCCATTTACCCTGATGAAAATGGCAATGTGTTTGTTTGCGGGGGAACCACTTCCGCAGATTTTCCGATAGCAAGTCAGGCCCCGGAGCCTTATTACCTTGGTGGTGGCGCTGATGCTTTTGTATCTAAAATAAACACCACAGGTAGTGACCTTACAGGAAGTACATTTTTTGGCAGTGATGAATACGACCAGGCTCATTTTGTCAGAATAGATGAAGATAACGCTGTGTACATCTATGGCCAGACTAAAGCATCCGGAAATACACTTGTGTACAATGCCGGGTATTCCGTTCCTAATTCAGGGCAATTTCTGGCAAAATATAACAACGATCTGACCACACTGGAATGGTCAACGGTTATAGGCCGTGGTGCCGGGGAACCTGTGCTTTCACCTTCTGCCTTTGCTGTGGATGTGTGCGACAGAATATATTTGGCCGGATGGGGCAGATTCTGGCCCAACCATTATTTAAACGAAGCAGGGGATACCTATACCTGGGATGATAATTTTGGAACCAAAGGTTTGCCTGTTACTTCAGATGCAATTCAAACCGAAACTGACGGGCAGGATTTTTATGTGATGGTACTCAGCGAAGATGCTGCAGGACTTGAGTATGCCAGTTTTTTTGGTGAAGTACATTATGATGCTTGTGGATACTCTGGTCACGATCATGTGGACGGAGGAACCAGCCGTTTTGATAAAAAAGGAAACATCATCCAATCTGTATGTGCCAGTTGTGGTGGATGCCAGGAATTTCCCACCATGCCCGACCCGGGCGTGTGGTCAAACGATAACATGAGTTCAAATTGCAACAACGCTGTGTTTAAAATCAACATCATTGAAAACCTGGCTGCTTCAAGTTTTGAACCCATACCTGCGATATGTGCACCTGAAGATGTACAGTTTTCTAATAACAGCCAGGGAAGTTCATTTTTGTGGGATTTCGGGGACGGATCACCAACAAGTACCGAATTTGAACCAACACATACCTACACTGAAGAAGGATTTTATGATGTAATGCTGGTGGCTTATGATTCGCTTGCATGCAATTATTCAGATACATCTTACCAGGAAGTGGAAGTGCAAATACCTGAGGTTATTAATTTGCCTTCCATTACGATTTGTCCTGATGAATCTGTGCAAATCGGACCCGAAGACCCCTATGATGATGATGTCGTTTTTGAGTGGATAAGCGGTGAAAACATTTCAAATCCAAACATTCAAAATCCGAATGCCAGCCCCGATAATGACAGTGAATACATTTTGCTTGCCCATGATATTTGTACAGATACTATTAAACAAAACATTTATATTCAGGATATTGATTTTGATGTGGTGATGCCGGACGATGAAGTGATTTGTGAAGGAGATCAGGTGACCCTGGAGGCGGATGTGTCACCTGATGATTTGGATATGGTATGGTCTGACACACCTAACATGAGTAACGTTATCAGTACCGGCGAGGTAATGACAGATTATCCCGATGGGAATACGGTTTATTACTTTGAGGTAACAGAAGACATTTGTAATACTTCAGAGAATTACAGCGTACAGGTATTAATGCATGAATTCAATCTTTCCCATAACGCTCCGCCCGTGATTTGTTATGGTGATGAGGCACAGATTACCATTAACAACCTGAATCCGGATGATAATTTGTCTTATCAATGGAGCCCGGGATCCGAAATTGATGAAGGGCAGGGGACTGCTACGGTAACGGTATCGCCCGAAAGTAATCAGACATACACAGTTTCATTGACAAATCAGATTGGATGTGAAACAACCGAGGAAATTACCATTAATGTGGATGATCTGCAATTGCTAGATCCCCTTTTGGAAACCCCCCTTTGCTATGGTGATTGCAATGGATCGGCCACTGTCAGCGCCAATGGATATCCTCCCTACAATTACACGTGGAGCACAGGAGAAAATGGAGAGGTGGTAGAAAACCTTTGTGCAGGCAATTATGTTGTTACCGTGGAAGATGAAATTGGTTGTGAAGATTCAATGACTATTCAGATTGACCAGCCCCCGCCAATTGATGCGAATATTACATCTGTGGTTCAGCCTGAATGTGATGGCATTGGCCTTGGTTCAGCAGAAGTGGATGCTGTTGGTGGTGTAGGAGGGTTTTCATATCATTGGAATGATGGAAGTACTTCCCCAGTCAATGATGAACTGCATACCGGCGAAAATTTGGTTACCGTTACCGATGCCAATGGTTGTGATACGGTTTTGAGTGTCGAAATGCTTCCGCCACATGACCTTGCTACCCAGGTTGATGTTGAACATAATCCCTGTAACGGGGATTGCACAGGAAATGCTACGGTTGTGGTAACAGGTGGTACGACTCCTTACAATTATTCGTGGAGCAACGGAGATACAGGGCCAAATATCAATCATTTGTGTGCAGGGGTGTATCAGGCTACCATCATTGATGCTGAGAATTGTGTGATTCATCAGAATATTTCAATAACAGAACCTGCAGAACTGATGAGCAATATACAGATTGATGATCCAATTTTGTGTTACGGAGGAACTACACGCCTACAGGCCAGTGCCAGTGGTGGTACTTTTCCTTATGAGTTTAGTTGGGAACAAGGTTATGAAGAACAAGTCCTTGATAGTATGCCGGCAGGTGAGTATTATTTAACCGTGACGGATCAGCATGATTGTGTGGATTCAACCTCTGTGATGCTGTCCCAGCCTCCTGAATTGAAATATTCTGATACCGTGATCAATACGGTGTGTGCCGGCGTATGTAATGGTAAAATACTTGTTGAACCTGAAGGCGGAACACCACCTTATGATTATTTATGGAATTCGGTAAGCGGAGATTCTGTGAAAAGTGGATTGTGTCCCGGTACGTATGACATGGTACTCAAAGATGCAAATAATTGTAAAACACACGATGTTTATGAAGTACAACAAGGCAACTATATACCGGAACTTGATGTTACTGCTAATCCGGTAGAGTTATACCAGGGCATGGTTACACAACTTGCTGCAACGGATAATCCTGGTTATGAATACCATTGGAATCCGGATGCTGATATAAGCCCTGATAATCAGCCTGTAGTGTCTGCAACCCCTGAGGAAACAACCACCTATGAAGTCAGAATTGTTGATTCACTGGGATGTGTTAATAAAGACACAATAACCATCATCGTAAATGAAGTGATATGTGGTGAACCGTATTTGTATATTCCCAACGCCTTTACACCCAATGGGGATGGCGAAAATGACTATTTCAAACCCCATGCACCATCAGGAGTGATTACTAAAATGTATTTTGCAGTTTATGACCGCTGGGGCGAATTGTTGTATGAAAGTGAAAACATCAATGACCGGGGATGGGATGGAACATACAAAGGGAAGGTTTTACCCCCTGATGTATATGTTTATTTCTTTGATGCCACTTGCCTTGATCAGGATACCTTTACCAAAAAAGGAAATGTGACCCTTATCAGATAATTGCTTATTTTTCCGTTTTAAACAAACCTGTGTTCAACCCTTCATAATATCGGGTGTCTGATTATGCCGGATAAATAATGCACTGAATAATTGGATAACAAAATCAAAATACATATATTTGTGATAGAATATCCCAGCATGCAAATTCTGTCAGGAAAAGCCAATAATAATACCAATGTAAAAGGATCAGGAAGTTTTTCTTTATCCACAATAATCAATGCTAAGATCATCAAAGGCTTTTCACTGGGAAACCTGTTTTGGACTGCTGTATTTGTATGTGCCTCCCATATCTTTGTTGATATCCGGTTTGAACCTTATGGTTTTTCGGTGTATCCGGAAGATTTGAAATTTGTTTTGGCGACGGGATATGGCCTTGTGCTGGGAATAGGTTTTTACCTTGGACACTTCGTGATCAAAAATGACAAACTGTTTTGGCCTGTATGGAAAGAATTGATGTGGGTAATCAGTATGACCATTGTCATTACCATTATAAATTATTTTTACCGTTTATTTATTCTGCACGTGGTATTTGACATGGCCGGTATTTATCAAGTTTCGTTTTTTAGATATATGCTTGTGGGATTTGAAGTGGTTGGCTCCACTGCCATTGTTTTTAAATTTTTCCAAACCATCCTGGTAAAATCCGATTTGATAGCAAAGTACAACAACGCTACAGGTAAGAAAAAGGAAAAGCCAGGTCAATCTCAAAAAAAATACAAATGTGTGCATGGTAATAATGTTGATGAGGCCTTGTTTTTCTACCCGGATGATTTATTGTTTGTGAAATCGAATGGGAATTATATCCAGGTATTTACTAAACGCCCATCTTCTGATAATATTGAAAAAAATATGATCCGCTTAAGCATGAATGGGTTTGAAAAACAGGTTGAAAATATTCCGTTTTTGAAGCGTGTTCATAAATCATACATCATCAATGAAAAACACATAACCAAAATGTATGGTAATTCAAAAAAGCCTTCACTTGTGTTGTTGGAGGACATGAAAATACCTTTACGCCGAGATTTGTACAAGCATTATAAAACTATGCTCAAACAGAACAATGACAAGAAAAATGGTTAATGGAAAATCAGAATTTTGGTCAGACAGCAAGTATTTGTGTGTTTAAACTTCTTTTATTTGTCAACAATTTCTCTTTTTATCACAGAATAACCCGCCTTGTCACAATATTTTGTTAATGTTGTTTTAATAAAATATTTTTGGTTTAACCGCTTTTTTTTTTTTATTGTTGTAAACACCATCCATATCATTATAAATAAACTTAAGCCCAAAAAAATAAATTTTGCCGATGTGGTGATTTGCAGATACCGGATCAAAAAAACACTTGTGTGTTGATAATGAGAAATGCTGAACAGAATGCCAACATTTTCCGCGTAATCAATAAAAACAGCGAGCAACATAATGCTTATGCCGGTTGTTAAGATCACTTTATGTTGAGAAAACCGGATCATTACTACAGCTATAAGAAAACCATATAACAAAGGGAAAATCATATCAAGGCTGGTACTCAAATAATGCAACAGTCTTGTTTCCGGCGTGTAAGCGGTAAGCATTGCCCTGTAAGCCTGTTCAGAAGTAAAGGCTAAACTGTCAATGAGGCCATATCCCCCCGATGATGATTGTATGGAAGGGGTAAAGATGAAAATAAACAATGCTTCTGCTGTAAGAAACAACAGCAATGCAATGAAAATATGCTTTTTACCTGCATATTGTGATAAATAATCAATGATCTTGCGGACAGGCATAACATTTGGTGTAATAAGATGTAAACATGGAAGGTAAAAACAATTTAGCGTATAATGTTATCAGTACATGAAAGGATACGGATTGCTGTATCCAAAGCCTGGCATTGATGTATGCCTGTTCATATTATTAAAATCACCCCGGTAATTATGATAATAAGGCATGGCGTCACCGAAATTGAAATCAGCACGGATATGCGCATTGTCTCCAATGCTGTAATCAAACCCAAAATGGCCGTTTTTCAGTGAGTTGTTTTCGGGCCCGGGCAATAGTGTCAGGGAAGCACCGCCATATACATTCAGGTTTTTGTTTACCTGATATGTTCCGGATGCGTATAATTGGTAAGTTGCCATTTTTTCAAAATACGAATTTTCCTGCGATTGGGATTCTGGTTTTAGCATGGTATGATGATTTGAATAGATCATGCTTGTGCCCACCTGAAATGAAAATTTCCCGGGAGGATCTATTTGTAGTGCAGGTGTTATGTGACTTGAAAAATACGGAGACCCATTGAATGAAAAGGCAGATCCACCCATCTGAAGCATGGGATGGAAGGTGGTTTTTTGGTCTGATACATTATTGAATACACTTGTTTCATCGTTTTCATGCAATGAAAAATTAAATGTGCTGTCTGATGCCGGAGAATAATAATCTTCTGCCTGAGCAAATACATTGCCCGACATAATTAACATCACGATACCAAATGCTATCTGTTTCATCATATCACAAAAATACGAAATTTTTTATGCCATCAAAAAGAATATTTCTATTATAAACGATCCACAACGCAAATCAGTATGTTTCGGAATGTAAATCCGCCTCAATGATAAGAAAATATGGTTCTACTGCACATTTTGTGCAATGACCGATAGGTTACAATTCTGAAGTCGGAAGACCGAAGGCCGGAGTCGGAAGAAATATTCATAACTCCCAACTTCATTATACATAAATTTTTAGCTTTAGATATTCCTGGTTTTCCACTAAGTTTGCGGTAGAAGCAGAAAGATGAGCAGTAACGCATAAACCTATAAATTCAGATGATCTAAATCCCGCCTGATGAAATATTTTTTTTAGATTTGTATGCAATGCGAAAATATTTATCATTGTCACATAAGATCACGTTCAGCCTGATTGTTGTTAGTCTTGGTGCATGCCTGGTATTGGGGTTTGTTGTCTATTATTCGATGAAAGAAGCCATGCTGAAACGCACGTATGATCAGTTGATATCGGTACGCACGGAAAAACAAAACAGGCTGGAAAAATTCTTTGCAGACAGGAAATACGATATCCGCCTGATGGCTGAGGAAGAAAACATCGTTGCTATAATGAAAAGTTTTCAACAAGAGGATCGCTTTAAAACTGATTTTGATCCCATAGTCATTGATAAAAACACGGTGCCATATCACGGGAATGAATACTTTTCAGCCTTGTTGTTTTTGCCATCGGGAAGTCATAGGTATGCATATTCACTGCCTTTTAACAGGGCAAAGGATTCTGTCCTGATAAAACGGGTGAAAGAGCCCGAAGAACTCCATGTGTTCAGGAGCATGAAAGATACTTGTCAGGATGCCGTGTTGCTTGATTTTAGTATGAAGTCGCGTATGCATCCCGGTGTGCGGCTGGGAATGCCAGTGTATGATGATGCCGGGAAAAGACTTGGGGTGCTTTGCAGCATATTACCCATTGAAAGCATCAATGAAATCATGTACGAGGAAAACCCATACAATGGATTGGGTGAATCAGGAGAAGCCTATCTGGTTGGCAGTGATTATTACATGCGAAGTACATCAAGGTTTCACGACAGCGCCATCATGAGTACCATGGTAAAAACCCCGGGTGTTGAAAAAGCCCTGGAGGATAAACAAGGAGTGGACATGTTTTATGATTACCGCGGTGTGAAAGTGCTTAGTTCATTCGCAAAACTTGATTTGTACGGGTTGGAATGGGTAATCCTGGCTGAAATAGATTTTGATGAAGCCATGATACCCATCGTCAATATTAAACACAGGATGTTGATGATAGGCCTTGGCGTGGCTGTGTTGGTTTTTGTGCTGGCGTGGTTTTTGTCCCGAATGCTTACAGGTCCGCTGATCCGTCTTAACCGTGCAGTATCTTGCATTGCGAAGGGAAGAAATCCCCCCCAACTGAAGGTTAACAGCAAAGATGAAATCGGAGAACTCACAGCCGCATTTAACAACATGGCTAGTCAAATTCGTGTTCAGAAAGAAAAATTGCGGTTTGAAGGTGAACGTTCAATGCAATCCATGATTGACGGGCAGGAAAATGAACGGCAACGTCTGTCGCGTGAAATACACGATAGCCTTGGGCAGATGTTGATAGCACTTAAGCTAAAATACCAGGCTATTCATAAAGGAATAATCAAAACAGAATTGCTTGACCTTGTTGATCAAACCATTGAAGAATCACGACGGATGTCGGGAGACCTAAAACCGGCCGAACTGGATGAATTTGGTTTAAAGCCTGCCCTGCAACGCCTTTGTGACCAGCAGGAAGCCATGTCAAACCTCAAAATTGATATTGACATAGACGCATTGCCGGAAAAAATGAGTGAAAAACTCGAAATATATTTATACCGTATTCTGCAGGAATGCCTGAGCAATATATATAAACATGCTGATGCCACAGAAGCCAGTGTGAAAATGAGCAGGATAAATAAAAGACTGATAATCGATATTTGTGATAACGGAAAAGGGTTTGATCCACAGGTGTTGGAAAGAGCCGATTCGTATGGATTGAAAAATATTCAGGACAGGGTGAGTTTGTTGCAGGGAAAAGTGTCCATTAAAAGTGCAAAAGGGAAAGGCACGTGTATCATTATACGTATAAAATTGTTTGACTAAAACCTATGAAGAAACCAATCGATATTATTATTGTTGATGATCACGACATCGTTAGGGACGGCATCCGCTCGTTGCTGAGCACATCCAAAGAAATCAATGTGATGGCAGAGGCAGGAAGTTATCCGGAACTGAAACAAAAACTGGAAAAACAAAAACCTGATGTGGTGCTGCTTGATATTAATCTTCCCGGGGTATCTGGTGTGGAAGCCGTTCGGTTGCTTAAACCTGAGTACCCGGATGTTGGTTTTTTAATGCTCTCTATGTTTACCAATGAAGAATTTGTGATCAATTCCGTAAAGGCAGGTGCCAAAGGATATTTGCCAAAGAATACCACCGCTGATGAATTGCATGAAGCCATTGTTGCTGTTTACAAGGGCAGGGAATACTTTAGCAAAAGCATTTCCGAACGTGTTTTTCTTGACATGATGAGAAAAACCAGGGAAAATGTATCCACAGCTGAGAAAATAGAAAAACTTACAGAAAGGGAAATAGATGTATTGAAAAAAGTGGCTGAAGGCATAAGCAATGGTGAAATTGCTGATCAGTTATGCATCAGCATTCGTACTGTGGAAACCCACAAAACCAATGTGCTTCGCAAACTAAACCTAAACAACACAGTTGAGCTGGTGAAATATGCCATTCAGCATAATTTAATCAGCCTGGGTACGTGAATCACGTATTAAATTTACGTAATTTCCTGATTGATTTGCATCTGAAATTTATCAATTTTTGTACTGGTTTGTAATTAAACCATATGGTATTGAATAAAGTACTCTGCAAATCCGATGCAGATTAGTTGAATCACACCTAACCTAAAATCTGAAGGGCCTGTAATATATGTTGCAGGCTCTTTTTCTATGCATTCCCCGAAAAATGGTTTTGCGTAGGTTGTATATTTTTCTAATTTTGCAGGCCAATAACAAGGGCCCCATAGTTCAAGGGATAGAATAGCGGTTTCCTAAACCGTAGATCCAGGTTCGAGTCCTGGTGGGGCTAC